>NZ_BOVK01000014.1 GCF_018403685.1 Xylanibacillus composti | reverse complement strand
CGCCCATGCTGGGCGTACCATGAACAAAGCTGCCCGCAGTTAGACTGCATGGCAGCTTATGGTGTCCTTTGGACTTACAGCGCTTGTACAATGCCATCGATCATGTTGAACGAGCGGCGCGAGGCCTCTACCGTAAATTCCGCAAAATTCACGTCAGCCGATCCGTCCGCCTTGTCCGACATCGAGCGAATAATCAGGAACGGAATGTCATTCATATCGCACACCTGCGCTACAGCGGCGCCCTCCATTTCGGTGCAGCTTCCTCCCATGTCCCGGTGCAGCTTCTCCACGACAGCCCGATCGGCAATGAACTGATCGCCAGAAAGCACCCTGCCTACCCGCATGCGTCCGGGAAAGCGCGCTTGGCCGACCTGTTCGGCAATTTCAATCAGGCGGGCATCTGCCGCAAATACGGAACGCGGCGCGTACGGGATCTCTCCTTTGGCGAAGCCAAGCGGCGAAGCGTCCATATCATGCTGCATACAATCGCGGGATATGACGATATCGCCAATATCCATGGAAGGGTCAAGCGCGCCCGCAACTCCCGTAAACAGGATCGCCTGCACATGAAATCGATCAATCAGCAATTGCGTGCAAACCGCCGCATTGACCTTGCCGACTCCGGACTGGCACACGATTACATCGCGGTCATGGAGCTTTCCCTGCAGAAATGTGATGCCGGCGTGCTCGATCACCCGATCGAGCTGCATGGCCTGCCGCAGCAGCTCAATTTCTTCCTTCATCGCACCAATAATGCCTACGTTGCCGTTCACGCGATCTCTCCTTTGCATGGTTGCTTCCCGTTTACCTCGTCGAGTGCCGTTTGACCAGCTCATGCGGCAGCACGACCCGCGTATCCTCGATTTTTTCATTCTTCATCAGCTTCGTCAACAGCCTCATCGAAACCGCTCCAATATCATACATCGGCTGGGCTATGGCCGTCAGCTGCGGACGAACCATCGAAGCAATGCGGGAGTTGTCGACGCTAATAACGGAAATATCCTCGGGCACGCGCAGCCCGCTGTCTTGAATGGCATGGATAGCGCCTACCGCCATCTCGTCATTCGCGGCGAATACCGCCGTTGGACGCTGCTCCAGCTCGAGGAAATACTTCATGCTTTCAATGCCGGAATCATAACGGTAATTGCCGATGCGGACATACTCCTCCCGGAACGGCATATTGTTTTTCTCCAGCGCCTCTTTGTACCCCATGTATCGGGAATACCCGTTGTTCGTATCCTGCAAGTTTCCGCTGATCATGGCAATATCCCGGTGTCCGTCCTGCACCAGCGCGTTCACCGCATCGAAGGCGGCTTGCTGATGGTCTATGTCCACATAAGGATATTGGTTCGTTTCATCGCGCGTTGCGCACAGCACGATTGGCACCGATGAAGTGCGGAAGGCTTGAACGTGCTCGTCCGTCACGGATCCGCCCATGAAGAGCAAACCGTCCACCTGTTTTTCAAGCAAGGTATTGATAACCTTGATTTCCTTCTCCTTGCGCTTGTCCGCATTGCACAAAATGATATTGTAATGGTACATATTCGCAATATCTTCTATGCCGCGCGCCACTTCCGAAAAGAGCATATTCGAAATATCCGGAATGACAACACCGACAGTAGTTGTCTTCTTGCTCGCCAATCCGCGCGCAACAGCATTGGGACGATAGCCTAGCCTTTCAATCGCTTCAAACACTTTCTTGCGTGTCTGCGGTTTGACGTTCGGATTGTTGTTGACAACTCTGGATACGGTAGCCATAGATACACCGGCCTCGCGGGCCACATCATATATTGTGACGGTCAAAATACATCTCCCCATCTTTACCATTTTTTCGAACAAAGCCGATACAGCTATGATACGACAAAATGTGCGCAGAAGCAATGAAAACGCATCTCGCGCACAAAAAACCGACGGTCAGCGCACCGTCGGAATGTTCGTCTGATTCATGTTGAGAAAGTTAACTCCGAAATTTGCACCAAACGTCTCTCGATATCTTTCGTCCATGTCTGATCGTCCAGCGAACTGGCCAAAATCAACAGGTCCAGCAGCTGGTTGATCCGGTCCTGAACCAAATCGTCAATCGCCCGATGGCTCAGCTCCTTGCGGGTAGCCATGCCGAGCATGTAGGCAAATTCATTGCTTTCGCCAAAATCGAGTTCCTGCAGTTCCGGCTGATTTCCCAGCTGCTTGATCAAATATTTCAGATCGTTCTTGATTTCGGGTACAACCTCGCTTGAGGTGCAATCCTCGCAGCACAGCACAGGCACATTCGTAATCGAAACTTTATTCGTATAAATAACCGTCCGCAGACGGACATTCATCTCTTTTCCGCACGTGCATGTTTTGAACATCCTAACACTCCTGTTCCTCGGCAGGTTTACATTCCATATGAGTGAAATTCGACTTCACCGGTCGGAATCCTGCCTTCGGACTGCTAGAATTTCATGGAATCGGCCATTTTGCCAAACGTCCTTCCAATCGGCCGAACAGCCAGCACAAGCAAAGCGGCAGTGGCCCCAATCATATCATTGCGCACATCTTTCCAATCCGGGTGCCGACCTTCTACGAAATGCTGATGAATCTCGTCGCTGATGCCGTAGCCCAGACATATGGCGGCAATGGCTATTCTCACCCGCCAGGTGGAATGAGAAGAGCCAAAGCCCCAAGCCAACGTCACCGCGAGCACGAAATAAGCGATAAAGTGGCCCCAATCAAACCCGCTCATCCCCGGCACCACACGCTGGAACCAAGGGAGCCAGGATTCCAAGTCATCTGCGGTGCGATGAGACAGCGCGAAGATAATCCCCATGCAGCATGCAGCCGGTCCCCAGCGCACCAACCATCCGAATGCGTGTTTCATCTTCAACGCTTGCTTAACGCGGACGGGCCAGCAGCTCGATAAAGGCCCGCATAAAGGCCGGCAGATCCGGGGGCCTTCTGCCGGAGACGATATGTCTGTCCACTACCGCTTCCTCATCTACCCAATTCGCCCCGGCATGAATGAGATCATCCTTGATTCCGGGTGTCGATGTCATCGTATACCCTTCGCATATTTTGGCTGAAGCAAGCACCCAGCCAGCGTGGCATATGTGGCCAATCGGCTTGCTTGCTTCGTGGAAGGCCCTAGTCAGGGCAAGCACAGGCTCATACCGCCGAAGCTTGTCCGGCGCCCAGCCTCCAGGCACATACAGACCGTCGTAATCTGCTGCTTGCACATCGCGAAATGAAACATTCGCTTCAATCGGCACGCCATATTTGCCGGTATACGTCTTCCCTGCATCCAGGCCCGCCACATCGACAACAGCCCCCGCCTCCCGAAGCCGCAGGACGGGATACCACATTTCCAAATCTTCAAATTCCTCGTCTACAAACGCGAGCACTTTACAATTTTTTAGCTCCATCGTTTTGTTCCCTCCTTGTCTGGATGAGCGTCTTCTCATATTGAATCAAGTGTTCCTTAACCTCTTCATTCGTGCGGCAGGAAAGGATCGTATTCAGCCATTCCCGGCAAGCCTTCTCCTCGCTGCGGATGACCCGGTCCTTGACCTTCAGCACAGATCCGGCCGACATGCTGAGCTCATACACGCCCAGACCGAGCCATATTGGCACCGCGCGCGCGTCGCCGGCCATTTCCCCGCATACCGCTATGCCAATTCCCTTCCGGTGGGCAGCTTCGGCTATTTGTTTGAGCAGGCGGAGCACCGCCGGGTGGAACGGCTCATACAGATGCGCGATCTGTTCATTCATCCGGTCTACAGCTAACGTATATTGGATGAGATCGTTCGTGCCAATGCTGAAAAAATCCACCTCTTCCGCCAACCAGTCCGCGATCAATGCTGCGGATGGAACTTCGATGGTAATCCCTACGCGAAGATGCTTGTCGAAAGGAAGGCATTCCGCCGCAAGCTCGGACTTTGCTTCTTCCAGCATGGCATTGGCTTGGCGAAGCTCAGTGATCGAGGTAATCATCGGATACATGAGGCTGACCGGGCCATAGTGGCTTGCCCGGAGAATGGCGCGGAGCTGATTTTTGAACAATTCCGGCCGATCCAGACATATGCGTATGGCGCGATAGCCGAGTACAGGATTCTCTTCCTCTTCCAGCGCGAAATCGAAATCGGGCCTTTTGTCTCCGCCGATGTCCATCGTCCGGAATACGACGCGCTTGCCGTTCGCCTGCTGAACGACCTCCCGGTACACTTCAAATTGTTCCGCTTCGTCAGGCTGATGGTCGCGATCCATGAACAGAAACTCGGTGCGGAACAGCCCAATGCCGTCTACCCCTTGGCTGAACGCGTCCGGCACTTCCTTGGCCGAGCTTATATTGACATCCAGGCGCACCGCCCGACCGTCCTTCGTAACGGCCGGCACCTCGATCAAGTCCTGCAGCCTTTCCTGGTATTGCTGCCAATCCGCCTTCAATTCCTGGAAATGATGGACAACTTCATGCGCTGGATTCACATGCACTTCACCCGTTTCTCCATTGAGCGCTATCATGTCGCCCGTGTGGATCGGCTGGTCCAGCTTGCCCTCCAACCCGAGCACTAACGGGATGCCTAGCGCTCTGGCCATGATCGCGGAATGAGAGGTTGGTCCGCCCACCAAAGTCAGGATGCCCAGCACATGTTCGGGATTCAGATTGGCCAGCTGTGAGGGAGACAGCTCGCGAGCGACGAGCACGAAGGGATTGGCGTCTCTTGGCAGCGTCACTTCCGGCGTTCCGATCAAATGCTTGATCAAGCGGTTGCCCACATCCTTAATGTCTGCAGCCCGCTCTTTCATATAGGGATCATCCAGAAGATCGAACATGCTGGCGAAATGATCAATCGTTTCCTTGACAGCTACCTCCGCCGCTTTGTATTGTCTGCGGATGATGCCCTGGATTTCATTCATAAAGACCGGATCGTCCAAGATGGCCAGATGGGCATCGAAGATGTTCGATTCCGCCTCCCCGATCACTTCGTAGATTTCCTGTTTGATGGATTGAATCTCCGACTTGGACGTATGGATGCCCTCGTACAGCCGCTCAAACTCAGCGGCAAGATCCGCCACGTCTATCGTGTTGTCCGGTACATCCCATTCCCAATTCGGCAAGACGAACGCCTTGCCGACCGCAATGCCGGGAGAGGCTCCTATCCCCTTAACCATGTTGTTTCCCCCCATTTGCTTGTTCCCCTTTGAGCACGACCGTCATCACGGACGCCTGACCTTTCTTTACAGCTTTGAAAGGGGCGAAATTCCACGACTTTACACGCTCCGGATTCGTGATGACCATTGGCGTTGCCAACGACTTGGCCTGCTTCCGCACCAGTGCCAGCTGGAAGCGGATCAGCAATTGTCCGGGCTTGACTTCATCTCCAATCTGCACATAGGAAGTGAAGCCCTTCCCCTCCAGCTGCGTAGTATCGATGCCGATATGCAGCAGCACTTCGAGCCCTTCCTTCGTGCGGATGCCGATGGCATGCAGGGTCGGATAGAGATGGATGACTTTGCCTGCAACAGGCGAAACCAGTTCTCCCCGCTCAGGGAAAAACGCAACCCCCATGCCGACAAGTCCTTTCGCAAAAATCGTATCCGGCACTTCCTCCAGCTTCATCATACGCCCTTGCACCGGCGCGAAGAAGCTGACCTGGTTGAAATCCTGCCGCATAATCCGGCCCATCTGCTCCTTAAGCAATTCCGAATAAGTACCGAATACCACCTGCACATTCCCGCCGCCAAGCCGAATAACGCCAGCTGCGCCTAGCGTCTTCAAAGCGGAAATATCCATCAGGCGGTCATCGTGCAGCGTGAGCCTGAGCCGCGTTATGCACGCTTCCATCCGGGCAATGTTGGCTTTGCCGCCGAGCGCCTCCATGACGAGCGGGGCACGGTATGGGATATCGCCCGACCAATCGTCAAGCTCAGTCTCGTCTTCCCTGCCGGGCGTACGGATTTGAAACCGGCGGATGATCCATCTAAATGCATGATAATAGAAAAGGCCATACGCGATTCCAATCGGAATCAACCAAATTTCTCTGCGGGCGAGATGCGCATTCAGGATAAAGTCAAAGGCGCCCGCCGAGTAGGCAAAGCCGTGATGAATGTCCAAGGCGTATACGAGCCACATAATAAAGCCGGATAAAATGGCATGGATGACGAATACATAAGGAGCGGCGAACAGAAAGGCGAACTCCACCGGCTCGCTCACGCCAGTCAAGAACGAGCCCAGCGCCGCCGTCAGAAACATGGCCTTTATCTTGGGCTTCAGGTCCTCGCGCGCCTCCTTGATAATCGCGAAAGCGATGGCCGGCAGCGCGAACATCATGACCGGGTACAAGCCCGCCATGTATATGCCCGCATCCGGGTCACCCGCGAAAAATCTCGGCAAGTCGCCGAACATCGTCTGCCCGTCAGCACGCTCGTAAGAGCCCACCTGGAACCACATCACGTTGTTCAAGATATGATGCAGGCCTGTCGGGACGAGCAGGCGGTGAAGCACCCCGTACAAAAAGACGCCAAACCCTTCCAGATTCAAAATTAAGTCCGACAGCCCATCCAGCATTTGTTCGATCCGGGGGTTCAGTTTCGCGAAAAAGTATGAGAACATCATGGTCGCTATCGACATAAACAACGGCACAAAGCGCGGTCCGCCAAAAAACTGAATCGGTTCCGGCAGCTTGATATGCTTGAGCCGGTTGTAGGCAACCGCCGTCAGCAAGCCGATCATAATTGCGCCGCTGACACCTATTTGAAGCGGATGCTCCGCATAGTAGACGGTGATGCGTGTAAATAGAAAGTAGCTGAGCAAGGAGGTGAGCGCGGCAGAGGACGCATTGTCCGTCAGGCCCATCGCAACCCCTACAGCAAACAAATAAGGCAAATACGCAAATACTGTATCGCCGGCATAAATTAATACCTGTCCAAAATGATCCAACCCGAACATTGTCCAAGGAATTGCATTGCCTGCAAATAACAATATTGCCGCGGCTGGCAACGCTGTCATAGGCAGCATCAGCGAGCGGCCCAATTGTTGAAAAGGCCCCATCCAGTTCACCGGAACATCCTCCTATTCTCTACATTGATGGTAAAGGTTGCACCGGTTTTTGTCAAAGGAAATACAAAGGACCCGCCAGAAAGCGGGCCCGTGCGATCTTAGCCGACTTAGCGGCCGAAAAACTGTGCTTGGTTTTGCGTAGGCTGAACGGAATCGGCACGCAAGTATTGGTCATGGCCAGACTGGTTGCCGCGGTAGCTTGCTGTATGGTAAGCTTGCGCGCTTTGCGGCTGCTGCTGGAACGCTGTGCTCTGGCTGAAGCTTTGGCCATAGGCCTGACCAGCCTGCGGCTGAGCAAATGCGCTCTGCGATGCCTGCTGACCGCCGAAAGCAGCAGACGCGTTCGGCTGCGTGGAATCCGCTCTCAGGTATTGATCATGGTCCTGCTGGTTCCCGCGATAGTTGGCCAGATGGTACGCTTGCGCGCTTTGCGGTTGCTGCTGGAACGCTGTGCTTTGGCTAAAGTTTTGGCTGAAGCTTTGGCCGAAAGCTTGATTAGCCTGCGGCTGAGCAAATGTGCTCTGGATCGCTTGCTGGCCGCCGAAAGCACTGGATGCATTCGGCTGCGTAGAATCCGCTCTCAGATATTGATCGTGTCCAGACTGGTTACCACGGTACGATGCTGTGTGATAGCTGGCCGCTTGCGGATTTTGCGCATAGCTTTGAGAGAAGGAGGCGTTCGGATTGTAAGAAGATTGTACATATCCGGTCGGCTGGAATGTTCGCTGCATGCCGCGGTATTGCGCGCCTGCCTGCTGCCCAAATTGCTGCTGTTGGCCGCCAAAGCCAAAGTTGGATTGTGGTTGGTACACTGTGGACTCCTCCTAAGAAATGTGTGCTTCGAGTTGCCGAAGCCGTTATTTAGTTTTCCGTAGAAGTCCGTATATTATCACGACAAATTACTTTCCCGTCTGTTTCCTATCAGGCAGCAGGATGGCATCCTCCACCTTGATGCAGCGATCCATAATGACAGTCAGTCCGCCTTCCTCCGCGATGCGGCCTGCTTCCTCATTGAGAATGCCCAACTGCAGCCAGAAAGCCTTCGCGCCGATTCTGACAGCCTCCTCCGCAATCGGCACGACTGTTTCGCTGCGGCGGAACACATTGACAATATCGATCTTCTCCGGCACATCCATCAGAGTCGGATAGCAGATTTCGCCCAAGATGTTGTCGGCATTCGGATTGACAGGGATAATGCGATAGCCTTTGGCTTGCATCGCTTCCGCAATTTGATAGGAGGTTCGTTCCGGATTGTCGGAGCAGCCGACTACGGCGATCGTATGGCTTTGCTCAAGCAGCTTGCGTATGTCTTCCCTGGCAGGGTGTTCGTACGGCATGGCGGATAGCCTCCTCGATTATTTGAACTCGTCTGTCGTATAGGATAGCGCTTGTTTGCCGAGCGCTTTCCAGCTGCGTATAAATCCATCCTTCTTGACTTTTAGGCTTTTCTGTTTTTTTAATGGATCATTCACATACACATGCTCTTCATCGTACCCGACCAGCAATACAGCGTGCTCCTGAACAGTCGTCCTTACTGGACCGATCGGCGATTCCCAGCTCATCCAAGAAGTAGGCTCGTCATAATGAACAGTCGTCCAAACCACGACCGGCGTTCCAGCCGCTACATAAGCCAATAGATCCTCGAAGGGCTTGCCCGTCAGATCCACAGTAGAAGGAACGTATTGCTTCGCCAGGACATACAGGGAGCTATGGTACATGCCAAAACCGGAGCCGTTCAATGTGATGTCCCCAACAAACCCGGTGTGCGGATTTCCCCAGAAAGCAATGGACCCGTCTTCGCCCCAGCGGATCGGCGTATCATCTCTTGGCATATGCTCCAGCAATTCCATCTTGTCCACGTCCAGGCCCTTATATTGAAGCAGCATCGTCAAGCTCGTTATTTCACAGCCGCGCGGCAGCTCGGGATATTGGAGAACATGAGGGGCATCCAGCATGGCTTTTGCCGGAAGCGGCTGTTCATCCGGCTCTTGGTTGGCGGTATCCTCCTCGATTTCCTCCGGGTCGGCCCCGCCGGCTGCCTGTACGGGTTGTTCATGCGCATGGACAGGCGTTTCCCCATACCCGATCTGCCCTGTTATTTTCCCATAAACGAGAACAGTAAATACGGCACTCGTAAACATCAATCCTGCAATGAGCATAGTAGTCGATATCCATTTGATGACCGAAATTGTCCGCATTCCCACCATCCCATTCCCATGCTGTTCTGGCTAATGCTCTCCTGCCTATTCCAACTCGATTCGGGCGCCGATTGAGGACAAATGCTCGAAATACTGCGGGTAAGACTTCGCAACATGATGCGCGTCGCGAATGACCAACCCTTTCCGAGAACGCAAGCCTACGACTGACAGCGCCATAATGACCCGATGATCATAGTGCGCGTCGATCTCCACGCCGCCTTCTACCCCTTCAGGCTTGCCGTGAACAATAATCTCATCCTGACGCTCTTCCACATCCGCGCCGGCTTTCTTAAGCTCGCGCAAATAGTCGGTTATTCTGTCACATTCCTTGTATCTTAAATTCTCGACATTATAGAAACGCGATGTCCCTTCTGCGAAAACGGCTGCGGCCACCATGGCCAACACGGCATCCGTAAAGGCATCCCCGTCAAATTCGACAGCCTTGAGCCTGGTGTTTCCTTGCACATGGACGATTTGCTGCTCATGCGTCAGCGGCACGCCCATCGCGCGAAGCACATCGACTGCGGCACGCTCTCCCTGCTTGCTTGTCTCCGATAGACGGTGCAGCTTGACATCGGAGCGAGTCACGGCTGCGGCCGCCAATATGGCAGCAGAGCCCGGATAGTCTCCCTGAACCGCGTATTGCTGGGCGCGATAGCTTTGCCGGCCGGCAACCCGGAAGCGGCTCAGGTCAGCGGCAGCTTCCACCTGAATGCCTGCCTGCTCCAGCACCTCCAGCGTTTGTCCCACGACAACCTTGGACTTCAGATCGCCGGTCACTTCAATCTCCGAATCTTCTTCCAATAGCGGAGTCATGAACAACAGGGAGCTTAAATATTGAGAGCTCACTTCTCCAGAGACACGGATGTGCCCGCCTTTCGGCGCTCCGCCGAATATCCGGATCGGAAGCTTGCCGTTGTTGTGCTCGATTTTCACGTTCATTTGCTGGAGCGCGTCGATCAAGTCATCATGCGGTCTTTTGCCCAGCGAATCCGGATAAGTGTTCACAAAGGTCACGTCCGGGCAAAAGGCTGCAACTGACATGAGAAAGCGCAGCACCGCCCCGGCGTTGCTCACGTTCAATTGCTGGACCGGCGCCGGATTGCGGCCAAAGCCGCGGATTTGCAGGCGATGGCCTTCCTCGTGCAATTCTGCGCCCAAATCCCGAAGACAACGGCGCATCGCATCGCTGTCCTCGCTATGTGCGGGGTAAAGCAAGGTGCTTTCACCTTGCGCGAGAGCAGCCGCAAGCATATAACGAGTCGTATAGTTTTTGGAGGAAAGTGCTTGAATTTCCCCCTTTAATTCATTTGTCGGATGAACGATCGCTTTCATGAAGTGTTTCCCCTTCCAAAATTTCAAAATTTCAATGTTTCTTCATCTGGCACCTAGCCAAAGCCCGACAGCTGCTGCTGCAATGCCCAGCAAATACGTCGCCAGCATGTAGGCGAGTGCTAGTTTGCGCTGCTTGTCTTGATAGAGACGGATCAGCTCAAGATAAAGGGTGGAATACGTGGTAAGCGCACCCAAATACCCGCCGCCCAGCAACAGCATAAGCGGTTCCGGCAGATCGCTGGCCAGGAAGTATCCGAGCAGAAAGGCTCCCAGCACATTCACGAATAATGTACCAACTGGAAAGCTGAAGGAAAACCGTGCGGCGATCTGGCCAATCCAGTATCGGCATACTGCGCCGGCAAAGCCTCCAGCCATAACCAGCAAAACAGCGGGCACGCTCATGGCCTCACCTCTTTTCGCAGGCGAAAGCGAGCATTGTCCTTGCCCGCCGTCCAGCATCCAGCTGCCGCCAGCAACCACCCCAGACAGATGGACAAGAACAGATAAGCGCCGGCCTGCCATAGCCGATCTTGGTCCAAGAGCATAACCGTTTCTGCACTGAGGGCGGAGAAGGTAGTGAAGGAACCGAGAAATCCGGTGGACAAAGCGGCACGCGTCTGCGCGCTCCATCTGCCTGTGATCCGTTCAGAGTAAAACAGGAACGCCAGCAAAAAACAGCCGGTGAGATTGACCGCGAGAGTCGACCATGGAAAGTCCGCTCCGCCTTGCTCTCCCAGCATGGATACGAAATAGCGGCAAAGCGCGCCGGCTGCACCCGCAAATCCGACAACCATCGAGATCCGGGCAGCCGTGCGCGTCATTCCGGCTTGCCCGCTTCAAGCGATTCCAAGATGCGCTGAATCGCTTGCTCCATGCTCCGCTGCGCGGTATTGATCGATATGTCAGCAAAGTCGTAGGCGCCTTCCCGCTCCTTCAGGAGCTTCCCAACTCGGGCTTCTGCGTCTCCCTGCAGGAGCGGCCGTCCGGAGTCATGCCGCACGCGCTGCAATATGGTATCCTTGTCCGCCGTCAGCGCAATGACCAGCCCCCCGTTTTTCATCAAGGCACGATTCGATTCCCGCAGCACGCTGCCGCCGCCTGTGGACACAACCTGCATGCGGCCGCTCAGCACTTCCCGAATCACTTCGGTTTCCAGATCGCGGAAAGCGGCTTCTCCATGCATGGCGAAATAATCCGCTATGCTCATGCCAGCTTTCTGGACAATTTTCTCATCGCAATCTATGAATGGCCACTGCAAACGCTCAGCCAACAATCGGCCCAGCGTCGTCTTTCCCGTCCCCATAAATCCGACGAAAATAATATTTTTCACTGTTCCTGACACGATTCCACCTCGAAATTTCATCGGTTATGTCAAACGAATTTCTTTCGCTTCGACACGATTTTTATGTATAAAAAACCAATTCTTGGAGTAACTATGATACTAGTCGAATCGGGTGAATATCACCCGCTAACGAAGGAGATGAACGCTTCCATGAGTGCGATATCGCCCTCAGATGTTGTCGGCTCCAAGCTGGAGCAGATGCTTCAGCCCAATCATGTGCTCTGCAAAAACGATATGGTCTGGTTCATGGAATTTGTCAAATCCAGAGTATACGCGAACGATCCGCGGCTTCTGGAGCTGCCTCCGGAAAGACTTCTGCAAAATTTTCGCCACTACGCGGAAATTGCCTTGACTTTGATTTACAATCACCCCGGCGAGACAGAAACCGAACGGCTTCGCACCTGCCTGACGGAAGCCGTGTACGGGCTCCTCCCTACCGATACCCGCAGCTCTCAGAGCATCACGTTATAATGGCAAACAAGTAGGGGGAAAATCCCCCTACTTGTTTGCGCCCGATGCTTAGAACCACTGATGATGGAACACGCCTTCCTTGTCTACGCGATTGAACGTATGGGCACCGAAATAATCACGCTGCGCCTGCAGCAGGTTTGCCGGAAGCCGCTCTGTACGATAGCTGTCATAATAAGCGATCGCGCTGGCAAACGCCGGAACCGGTATGCCCTGCTCTACTGCAATCGCCACGACTTTTCTCCACGCGTCCTGATACTTGTCGACCACACCCTTGAAATAGGGGTCCAGCAGAAGATTCGCCAGATTCGCATCGCGGTCATAGGCGTCTTTGATGTTCTGCAGGAATTGCGCGCGGATGATGCAGCCGCCGCGGAAGATCATCGCAATGTTGCCATAGTCCAGGTTCCAATTGTACTCCTCGGAAGCCGCCCGCATTTGAGCAAACCCTTGCGCATAGGAGCAAATTTTGCTCGCATACAGCGCCTGTCTGACCATTTCAATGAACGCTTTCTTGTCCACGCCAAGCTCTTTCGCCGCAGGTCCGTTCAAAATCTTGCTGGCGGCAGTTCGCTCTTCTTTCATCGCAGAAATAAATCGGGAGAATACGGACTCGGTAATGATCGAAAGCGGCACGCCCAGGTCGAGGGAGCTTTGGCTTGTCCATTTCCCCGTACCCTTTTGCCCGGCTGTGTCGAGGATGACCTCTACCATCGGTTTGCCGGTCTCCGGGTCCTTCTTGGAGAAGATGTCCGCCGTAATCTCAATCAGATAGCTGTCCAGCTCGCCCTTGTTCCACTCTGTGAACACCTCGTGAAGCTCATCGGCAGACAGGCCGCATACGGACGACAGCAGATGGTAAGCTTCGCAAATGAGCTGCATGTCCCCGTACTCAATACCGTTGTGCACCATCTTCACATAATGGCCTGCGCCGTCTGGTCCGATATATGTACAGCAAGGATCGCCATTCACCTTGGCGGAGATCGCAGTGAGCATCGGCTCCACCAATTCGTAAGCGCTCTTCTGTCCGCCTGGCATGATGGATGGGCCTTTCAACGCGCCTTCTTCACCGCCGGATACACCTGTACCGATAAAGCGGAAGCCCTTCGCTTCGAGCTCCTTGTTGCGACGCTGCGTATCCGGGAAGAATGCGTTGCCGCCGTCAATCAGGATGTCCCCTTCATCCAAATGCGGAATGAGCTGTTCGATCGTCTGGTCTGTCGGCGCGCCTGCCTTGACCATAATCAGAATTTTGCGGGGTACTTCCAACGATTGTACGAACTCTTCGACCGAATAAGTGCCGACAAGATTTTTCCCCGCCGCTTCGGCAACGAGCTCCTTCGTCTTTTCCGGCGAACGGTTGAACACTGATACGGAGAAGCCCTTGCTCTCCAGGTTCAGTGCAAGATTTTTACCCATTACTGCCAAGCCTACTACGCCAATTTGTTGTTTCGACATTACCCTTCCTTCTTTCTCTTCAGTCTTGGTTTAGCCATTCTTGCATCCAAACACTATCGTTTATTTTACATATTTCGCGTTACTTTCTCAAATGCGTTTTTGCTGTTGGAATCTGGCGATGCTCTGGAACGCATGGTCCGACGACTCGGCCAGCTGCCGATGGATCGGAATCAGCTGCCTGTATACCTCGTGATTGTGCGGATTCGGTTCGTATACAGTCTCGCCGCCGTTCCAGCCTGCAAGCTCATCGTACGACTTCACCGCACCGGTTGCCAGCATCGCCAGCTTGACGGCGCCGATCGCCGAGCCCTCGACGGAATCCGGAATGCGTACAGGGATGCCGAGGACATCCGCCATCATCTGGCACCAAAATGGCGAATTGGCAAAGCCGCCGGACGCACGTACCGTATGGATGTCGCCAGTCATCGACTTCAGCGGATCCACGATCGATTCGATTGCGAACAGCACGCCTTCCATCGCTGCGCGCACCATATGGCGAATATCATGCTGGAGGGAAAGCCCGAAGTATACGCCGCGCTGGTCAGCGTTCCAATATGGCGCTCTCTCGCCAGTCAAGTACGGCAAGAAGAGCAGCCCCTCGCTGCCTGCCGGCACTTCCTGAGCCAGCGCTGTGAAGTGCTCATAAGGGTCTATCCCGTTCTGCTTGGCATAGGCAGTTTCCCGCGGAGCTACAGCGTCGCGAATCCAGCGCAGCACGATGCCGCCGTTGTTCACGGGGCCCCCTACGATCCAGCACTGCTCAGACAAATAGTAGCAAAATAGCCGTCCTTCCTTGTCTGTCAATGGACGCTCGACTGCTGCCCGCACCGCGCCGCTCGTCCCGATGGAAATAGCCGCTTCTCCCGGACGAAGCGCATCGGCCGCCAAGTTGGCAAGCACGCCGTCGGATGCGCCGATAACAAACGGCGTGTCAGGCAGAAGTCCAAGCCTATCTGCTGTCTCTGCAGACATTCCCCGTATGATCGTTTCCGGGGAAACCGGCTTGCTGAGCTGATCTTCCTGAATGCCCGCCAGCTCCAGCGCCTGCGAATCCCAGCTCAAGCTCTCCATGTGGAACAAGCCCGTTGCATTCGCAAGGGAATAATCGACGACATATGTACCGAACCAGGAATGAAACAAATACTCCTTGATGCCAATCCACTTGTCGGTCTTCTTCCACAAGTCCGGCTCAACCTTACGCAGCCAGATCAGCTTCGCTAACGGTGACATCGGATGAATCGGCACGCCTGTCCGACGATAAAGCTCCAACCCTTGCTTGTCCCGCTTCAGCTGTGCTGCTGCTTCTGCAGCCCGGCTGTCAGCCCACGTGTACAATCTGCTTAATGGACGCCCTTGCTCGTCTACAGCCATCAGGCTGTGCATCGCTGCGCTGAAGCTGACTGCCCGTACTTGTTCCGCCTTGACGCGGCGGCCCTTCAGCAGGTCGCGTATGCCCTGTTCCGCTGCCTGCAGCAGCTCCTTCGGATCGAGCTCCGCCGCTCCCGGCTCGGGCGTATGCAGCGGATACTCCAGGGAAACAGACGCGACTGCGGTTCCGTCTGCCTTCACCAACAGCGTCTTCACGGCTGTGGTGCCCATATCGACAGAAACCCAATAATCCGGGTGAGGTACGGCACTTCCCGTTTGTTGCCCCAACCTTCATCGGCTCCTTCCTGTTCAACGAACTATGAATACCAAGCCATTATACCATGTAGACGCCCGGTTGGACACGTTCTGCAGTGAAAAAACGACGCTTGCCGCGATTTCTCTGGCTCTGCTCCGAATGGATAGTCTCAGCTCTTTCAAGCAGCCTTCTCCCACATCTTGCTGCTGCATCCCAACGTGAGTATGCAATCGCATATAAAAAAAGCCATCCTCCGCATGGTATGCAGACGAACGGCTTTGTCATTCAGGCACAGGTGTCCTCTTCTTATACGCTGGCATTGCCCGGCTGGCGACTATCATACAGGTCATGGTCGGCTCATCACATCTCGGTCAGCAGCATTTCCCTGCGAAGCTCGGCCAGTCTCGCCTTGCACGCGGCAATCTCGTCCTCGCTTCCCTGGTGAAGCAGCTCATGCAAACGGCTCAGCTCGTAGTCCATCTCCAGACGAAGCACGGGAATTCTCTCCTCGACACGAGAGGATTTGAGCGCTTTCATAATGGAGTCTGCCGTTACGGCCGGCTGCTTCTGAAAGACAACTTTATGGTCTACGCCATTGATCTCCACTGTTCGGATGACTTCGCCAAACATGATGTTCTCGATGAGAATTTGCCGTTCCTTGAAGCGCTTGACGACGGCGTGTCCACGTGTGTCATTGATCATCTTCTCGAGCAGCTCTCCGAGCTTTTGATCCTTGATTGCATAGGTGCCTACCAGTTTATAGCGTTCATGGGTCCGTTCAAAACGCAATTTAATCAGCTTGCGTCCGGAGCGAACCGCCACGATGAAATGCTGTTCGTTCTCGTTCCAATACAGTGAGTAGCCTTCTTCAATGAGGTCGCTGATGAAGTCACGGATTCGCCGGCGGTCGAAACGCAAATCCAAATTGCAATATTCCGCTTCGTAGCTATGGTTCACGGCAATCCCCTCCCGGTTGAGATGAAAAGGCCCGTTCCGAAATGTCAGACAATTTGTCTTACTCTTATCTTATACTTCAGTGTATGATTTCGCAACTTGGTTTATGGTTATTTCCATAAAAAAAGAGCAAATCCCCCTTTCCGGGACCACATGCCGGCAACGCTTGAAAACATGCTATAATACATATACCTTGGAATTAGAAAATTGGGCGTCACAGAAACTTGGGCATAACAATTTGGAGCAAGCTGCAACTTCGCGATTGCGCGTAAATCGAAATTTGTACTTCACGAGGAGGATACCACAATGACAACGACTACAGAGCTACGCATAAACGAACCTGGACTCAATCAATTCCCCGACTTTACCGGGCAGGATTTCGATGTGTTCGCCATACCTGGCTTGGAGCCGCGCATGGAAGCGCTCATTGCGAACGTGCGTCCAAAGCTTGAGGCCATCGGCCATATCATGAGTCCATATTTGTCTGCCCTGTGCGGAGAAGAGATGTTCGCCCACGTAGCCAAGCACGCCCGCCGCACCGTTCACCCGCCAAATGACACATGGGTCGCATGGGCGCCGAACAAGCGCGGCTACAAGGCTCATCCCCACTTTCAGTTCGGCATGTGGGGCAGCCATATTTTCATCCAGTTTGCGCTTATTTACGAAAGCGACCGCAAGCCGCTGTTCGGCGAACGCTGGCTGCGGCACCTAGATGAAATCACACAAACCGTACCGAACGATTACGTCTGGTCGATGGACCATATGAAGCCGGAGGCTGCCCCGCATCATGCGCTAACCCGCTCCGATTTCGAGGACATGGCGAAACGGCTGAAAACCGTAAAATCATCAGAGCTGCTATGCGGCATCCATATTCAGCGCGACGATCCCGCTGCGGCGGACGGCCGCCAGCTTGGAGAACGGGCGGCAGAAGTATTCGATACACTGATGCCGCTATACCGGCTGGCTGTTCAAGACTAGTCGCTTCGCTAAAGAGAATGCCGTCTAGGTAAACCAAGAGCTGTCCCGAATGCTTGTAAAGTTGAGGGGCGGCACCTTCGTTCCAAAAAAGTGATTACTCACTTTACATTTATGATTGCAACATCTATACTTTTCTGTGTAAGTGATTACTCACTTTTTTCTGGGAGGTTCGTACTATGCAAGATGCCGCTTGTATTGAGGTCGCCCAAGTCACTAAACGATTCGGCAAAACAACTGTATTGGACGGAATTGATTATACGGTTCCCACCGCACAGATTTGCGGGCTTCTCGGGCCGTCCGGCGCAGGCAAATCGACATTAGTCAAAATTATCGCCGGCATCGATAGCCCCGATCAGGGCAAGGTTCAAGTGTTGGGCAGTCTCATGCCTCGGCTCGAGATGATGCAGCGCATTGGCTACATGGCGCAATCCGATGCGCTTTATGCCGAATTAAGCGCCAAGGACAATTTGAATTTTTTCGGTTCCTTGTACGGCATAGGCGGAGCAAAGCTGAGAACGCGTATTCAGGAGGTGCTCAGCATCGTGAACCTTGAGCAGCATGTTCATAAGCCGGTACGCTATTTCTCCGGAGGGATGAAGAGGCGGCTTTCCCTGGCCGCCGCGCTTCTGCACGAACCCGACATCTTGATTCTGGATGAACCGACTGTCGGGATCGATCCGGTGCTGCGTCAAGCGATTTGGCATGAGTTCGGCAACATTGCGTCAGGCGGCACGACCATTCTCGTCACCACGCATGTCATGGACGAAGCGGAAAAATGCGACCAGCTCGGCATGATCCGCAACGGAAAGGTCATAGCCTGCGGAACACCCGAGGAGCTGAAAGCCGATAAGGGCGCTTCCAGCATTGAAGAAGCATTCTTGGCCTATGGGGGTGAGCAAGCATGAGAATACGGGCATTGATCGTTCGTATCATTAAGCAATTTATCCACGACAAGCGTTCCCTTGCGCTGATGATGCTGGCCCCGCTTCTGATTTTGTTCCTGATGAAACTGGTCTTTGACGGGGGCACGTATTCCCCGAGGATTGGCTCGACGGATTTGCCGGCGGCGCTTGAAGAGACGCTTGCAGAGCACGGCGCTACCTTGATTGCCTTTCCTTCGCGAAACCATGCGGATGCCGCCCTGCATGCCGGCGAGCTGGACGCTGTCCTTACCGTTGACGGGCAGCAAATGTCTGTTGTGCTCGAAGGAAGTGATCTGACAGCGAATCAGAGCGTGATGCAATTGCTGCAGAATGCACAGGAAGCGATGATCCCGGCCATCAACAAGGGGCAGACGCACATCTCCTTTTTACATGGCTCTGAAGACATGGGAACCTTTGACTCCCTCGGCCCTGTTTTGATTGGCTTTTTTTCCTTCTTCTTCGTTTTTCTGCTGTCGGGGGTAGCGTTTTTGCGGGAGAGAACAGGCGGCACATTAGAGCGCCTGATGGCCTCTCCGCTCCGGCGCTGGGAGGTTGTCGTCGGATATGTGGCTGGCTTCGGCCTGTTCGCCATGCTTCAAGCAGCGCTAATTGTCTGGTTCGCGGTCGATCTGCTGAATATGACGATGGCCGGCTCATTCGGACTCATGCTGCTGGTCACCCTCTTTCTCTCCTTGACCGCCCTGACATTAGGCACATTTTTATCTGCCTTTGCCAACAATGAATTTCAGATGATACAATTTATACCGTTAGTGATTGTCCCGCAAGTATTTTTCTCCGGCCTGTTCAGCTTGGACACTATGTCGGAGTATTTGCGTTGGCTTAGCGTGATCATGCCCTTGACCTATGGCGCAGACGCATTGCGGGAAGTCATGGTACGCGGCGGCGGATGGGCCGATATTGCTCCGGACATCTACGTGCTGCTGACGATCTCTCTCGGGCTCATGGCGCTGAATGTGTTGGCGCTGAAGAAGCACCGAAAGCTGTAAGACCCGGTCATAAAGCGGATCACGCGGATCAGATTGTATTGAGGAGAATAGCAAATGGATGAGAAACTGGATCAGTGGCTCGATGAATTGGTCAAGCTGTCGGATGAAGAGAAGATGACCGACAAGCAGCTCAAAATTATCAAGGCGGCAGTCGAAACTTTTTCGGAAAAAGGCTATGCGTCTTCTTCCACCAGTGAAATCGCACAGAAAGCGGGCGTGGCCGAAGGAACGATCTTCCGTCACTATAAAACCAAAAAGGATTTGCTCGTCGCGATCGTCACCCCGCTAATGACCCGAATTATCGCGCCCTTCGTGCTTCGGGATTTCAACAAGGTGCTGCATATGGAGTACGACAGTTGTGAGGAATTTTTGCGGGCCGTCATCCGCAACCGTCTCGCCTTCGCACAGAAGCATCAGAAGACTATTAAAATACTGCTGCAGGAAATTCCTTTTCAACCCGAGCTCAAGGAGCAATTCCAAGACATTGTGGCGAATCGGTTGATGACGACGATGAAGAACATCGTGGAGCACTATCAAGGAAAGGGGCAGATTATTGCCCTGCCTCCCCTCGTCATTTTTCGTTTCACCGCGACGACTGTAATTGGCCACTTGTTCATGCGGATGTTCCTCTTACCCGATCTGGAATGGGATGATGATAAGGAAATCGAACACACCATCCAGTTGATCATGCACGGCATCAGCGCTCGTCCGAATCATGCCGAACGTTCCTGAGCAAGATGAGCGTCCATTTTCAATCGTGCTGCAATCACTCCGCACGCAAGCTAAAAAGAGCTGCACACCTTCTGATCAAGGCGTGCAGCTCTTGCTGTTTCGGAATCACGCGCCAGCCTGCTGCGCGCCTCGATCCAGAACGACGAATCGATGCAGGATGAACAGCGCGGACAGACAGACAATGGCGCCAAATACGAAAGGCAAGGAAATGTTCAGATGGTACAGCATGGTGCCAATAAGCGGTCCGCCGATCCGGCCCAAGCTGTCCATGGATGAGCTCAACCCCGACGCAGTGCCTTGTCCGACTGTCGTCTTCTGGGTAATCAGCGACGTCACACAGGGACGAACCAGCGCGTTGCCTGCAGAGAACACGGCAAGAAACAGCGCGCCGGTTACAAAATTCGCAGAGAAGATCATAAGGATAAAGCCCAGCGCAGAGAGCAGCAGCCCAAGCCGCATAAATTTCGGCTCTTCCCCGCGCTTGATGTAGCGACGCACAACGCCGCCCTGAATCAATGCGCCTACGATGCCGCTAATGAAGAACATCCAGCCCATTTGCACCTTGGTAATATCAAATTGAACCATGTAATAGTACTGCAGAGTTCCTTCCAATGCAGCAAGCGTAAATGTCACGACGAAGGCGATAATGTACAGATGCTTCATCCGCCCCTGGAACGCCACCCATCTGGATACGCGGGGCGCATCGATCGGCTTGCGGCGCTCCGGAGGCAGAGATTCTTTCAGGCTCGAAGCAACGAACAGGAACGTCAGGAAGGCCAACGCGCTTGATATGAAGAACGGCACTTCGTTCCCGTATACGCTAAGCAGCCCGCCGGCGGCGGGACCAAAGATGAAGCCCAGCCCGATGGACATGCCGACAAGCCCCATTCCTTTGGTGCGCTCCTCGTTAGACGTAATGTCCGCTACATATGCGACAGCGCAGGCGGTGACGGCACCCGAGAACAAGCCCCCCAACACACGGGACAAGTACATCAGGAAAAGGCTGTCCAGGCCAACGGCAAACACGAAGAAGCTCAAGCTGTACCCCAGTATCCCGGTCATCAGAATAGGCCGGCGACCGATCCGGTCCGAAAGCCGCCCCCACAGCGGCGAAACGATAAAGCCGACTAGCGAATAAACGGCGAGCATGAGATTGAGATGAAAATGAGACACCACATCCGGCAATACGGGAATGATGATGCCGAAGCCAATAAAGGTGGTGACCAGCAAAATCATAATAATCGACATCTGCTTACGCATGGACGATTGTGTCCCCCTATCTGTTATCAAAACCTTTCAATATCGTACCATATCTAATTGAAAAGAAGACGGGCATTATGTGAACAATTCGTAAAAGCTTGCGGCTTGCCGCCGTTGTTGATTCTGCTTTTTTTTGTCTGCGATTTTTGTTATACTCAAGCATGTTTCATCATATACCAAGTCGTTCTGCATCCGCAACTTGGCCCGGCGCTTGGTAAACTACCCGAAGGGAAGATCACGACATGGATCAAGCGAATACCCCGCTCTTTGATGCCCTGGTGCGTCATGCCGAGCGCAATCCGATACAGTTTCATATCCCCGGCCACAAAAAAGGCGCAGGCATGGATGAAGCCTTTCGCCGCTTTATCGGCGACAATGCGTTATCCATTGACTTGATCAATATTGCTCCGTTGGATGATTTGCACAATCCAGGAGGGGTTATTCGCGAGGCGCAGGAGTTGGCGGCCCAAGCGTTCGGCGCCGATCATACTTATTTTTCCGTACAGGGCACAAGCGGTGCAATTATGACGATGATCATGACCGTCTGTGAACCCGGCGACAAAATCATCGTTCCGCGCAATGTGCATAAATCCGTTATGTCCGCCATCATTTTCGCAGGGGCCAAACCGGTGTTCATTTCACCCGCGATGGATGAACGACTAGGCATCGCGCATGGCATTACACTGCGCGCTGTCAAACGCGCGCTCAAGCTGCACCCCGACGCGAAGGCTGTTCTAGTCATTAACCCGACCTACTTCGGGGTTTGCACGAACTTGAAGGAAATCGTGGATACCGTGCATCAGCACGGCATGCCCGTATTGGTAGATGAAGCGCATGGCGTGCACATCCACTTTCATGAGCAGCTGCCGCTTTCCGCGATGCAAGCTGGCGCTGATATGGCCGCGACCAGCGTACACAAACTGGGAGGCTCCCTGACTCAAAGCTCTGTGCTGAATGTCCGCGAAGGCCTTATAAATCCGAAGCGTGTACAATCGATCATCAGCATGCTGACGACCACTTCCACATCCTACTTGCTGCTTGCTTCTCTGGACGCTGCCCGCCGCCACCTCGTTATGAACGGCAGAGCGCTGGCAGACCGCGCGATCCGGATGGCGAACGAAGCGCGAGAGCAAATCAACAACATCCCGAATTTGTACTGCTTCGGCAGAGAGATATTAGGATCGGAAGCAGCATACGATTACGATCCGACGAAGCTTACGATTCATGTGCGCAAGTTGGGCATAACCGGTTATGAAGTGGAAAACTGGCTGCGCAAAGAATACAACATCGAAGTCGAGCTCAGCGATATGTACAACATCCTCTGCCTCATTACACCGGGTGACGATGAGCAAACTGTTCAGCTGCTTATCCGCGCGCTGACCCGCTTGTCGGCCGAGTTGCAGAAGCAGCACGATTCCGGGGAAATCATGATCAAAACACCGGAAATTCCGCACCTGTCTTTGTCGCCGCGGGATGCGTTCTATGCAGATACGGAAGTTATCCCGCTTCGCGAAGCGGCCGGCAGAATCATTGCGGAATTCATTATGGTGTATCCGCCGGGAATCCCGATCTTGCTGCCTGGCGAGGTCGTGACCCAGGATAACATCGATTATATAGAAGAGCATCTCCAGGTTGGGCTTCCGGTGCAAGGTCCGGAGGACAAAACGATTCAAAACGTCAAAGTCATCGTAGAGACCACCGCTATCTCTTGATTGTTCAGTCTACGCCTTGCTCTTACACGCGAAACGGCCCGCTGCTTCTGGCAGGGCCGTTTTATGCTGCTTGCCCCCCTCCTTCGTCCAGCTCCCTTGTTCATGCGCCTGCTTCCCCTGCTGTTGTCAAACTTCCTGACCAGTGCTATGATGGTCATGGTCAGCAATTCACGAGAGGTGAGGGACGATGGCGCAGAGTGCATACTTATATTTTGTTGAAGGCTCAGAGGTAGCATCGATGACTCTGGACGAGTTGAAGGCACGGCTAAACCGATATGTGGAGCAGACATCCATTACCGGAAAACAGTTGGGTTGGGACTATGCGGACGCCGCTTTTCCCTATACGATCGAAACGAAGCCGGAAGCCGGGGACCAATGGTTTTATCTGAAGGGCAAGACGCCGCTTTATCATCACATCATTTTTGGAATCGGTTCCAAACAGAAAGACGGCGCCGCGGACGCAGCGACGGATGGAGAAGGCGAAGAGGCCGGGGCCGCCAGCGAAGTGCATTACATACAGATCGTGCTCCCGGATGGCAGCACCCATGGCGACAAGGCCAAAGCCAACGAATTGGTGAAATATTTGGGCAAGCATTTGAAGGCCGAAACCCATCTCTTTAACGGCCGAATCATGTACTTCAACCCCCGCAAATAATTCGCTGCACGAAAATCATATATACAGCAACAGGGGCTGTCTCCAGCCGTTGATACCGGCGGGGACAGCCCCTCTATGATTGTAGCTTGGTCATTTATGCTTCTTCTTCTGCCAGACGATTGTACACCTCTACAACCTGCTCCCATTCTGCATCGTCATCAATGGTCACCAGGTATACATCATCGCCTTCTTCCTCGATTCGGAAGATCAATCCTTCCGCTTCCGGCTCGTCTTTCTCGAGCAGCACGGCATAATTGCGATCAGCCGATTCAAATGTGTAGACCATAATCATTTCGTGATCGACGCCATTTTCATCTGTGATGATAAAGGACGGTTCCTCTTCACCACATCCGCAATCCGGGCCGTGTTCATGGTTGTGCTCGCTCATAGTCACCCTCATTTCTTCTTGACGTTGCCCTCATCGTAACATTTTCCACAAGGACGGTCAATTGAAGGAAGGTTTTCCCAACCATTATTCTCCTTTATTCTTGCTGCGAATGACCTTTTCCGATACAAGCGCATACTCGCTGTCCGGACTCATCTTCATATATACCTTAATGGTATATTTGCCCGTATGCTTGAAGTCGAGATTGATCGGTTCCGTTGTCAGCCAAAATTCTTCGCCGACATCCTTGAGCTGATCCTCGTATATGTAACCATATACAGTGTTTCCGAAAGGATCGACAATATTGATTTTCAATGAAGATATACTCGTCTGCAAATTGTCGACTTGCGTTTCGATGAAAAACTCATACTTGCCCTTGAATACAGTGCCGAAGCGCACCAGTTCCCGCTTCGATACCTGGAACGGGAAGATATGGACATTCGGCTTGTAGACCTGAAGGGTCTGGCCTCTTGCGTCCCATTTCGTCAGCGCTTGAAGCGTGTCCGACACTGCAGGGAACGGAAGCATCGTCTTGCCATCCTCCAGCTGGAGGCCGTTATCCTTCGTTTCCTTGCCGTTGATGGACAATTTCACGGGCTTGGCTTTATAGTTCTGATAGACGTCATCCGCCCATACAGACATGGATACCAGGGAGACAAGCACAAGAGTGAGCAGCAGCACTCTTCCTAATTTCATGCAAATACCTCCATCGTGTAATTTCCTTGATTTTTGATGTTTATACGCTTGTTTTCTCGGGAAGTTGCGAATGTCCCAAAAAAAATTTAGCGCAGCGGCTCGAAGAATGCTGCCAGCCGCTCCACATACTCGACTTGATCGAGCAAATACGAATCGGCATGTCCGGCGTCGGCCGTTCGCCACAATTCGAACCGGTCCGGATACTGCTCTGCCATTCGCACGCTTTCGGTATATGGAATCTTATCGTCCGTTTCGCTATGAATAAACAGAACCGGTCGCGGATAGATCTCGTCCAACACATCAATGGGCGATGCAGCATGCGGATTAATCCCCGTAATAGGCGGCAGCAAGCTCAAAATAAGCGGAGTAAAGGGAAAATCGGGCAAATCAGACCAGACCGGCAAGTTCCGTTCCAAGTATTCATACAGATTGCTGAAAGGACTGTCTGCTACAACCCCTTTGACATCCGGGTCCTCCGCAGCTGCCAGCAGCGCTGTCGAACCGCCCATGGAAAAACCGATCAAACCGATGCTGCTCGGATGATGGTGCTTCACCCAATCAATGGCTGCAAGCAGATCATATTTCTCGAATTCGCCTACTGAGGTCATATTTCCCTCTGACTCGCCGCTGTTGCGAAAATCAAATACGAGCACATTGTAGCCTTTAGCGATCAGACGCTTGGACAAATCCAATGTACCCACCTGCGGATATTCCCGGTTGTTCCGATAGCCGTGAGCTATAATCAGCGTCATGGGATCTTCCCTGTCGGCAGCAGGCATATACCATCCCTTCAGGAGAATATCTCCCTCCAGGCTTGTAAATTCCGCTTCTTCATAGGATAGTCCGTAATCGGCCGGCGATTCGGACAACGCCTCCTTGACCGGATGGGTCAAGTTCCATCCTACGTAGATCGATACCGCACAGCTTGCCAAAATAGCCAGAAGCAGCGCGCCGGCCACTACCCAAGCTGTAATTTTAAACGGGCTTCGTTTACGTTTGACAATCGTTACTGGACTCGACATAAGATCCCCCTCGAGATGTATGTATGGATGTCAGCTATATACACTGCATGAATTTGGATCATGGCGCCATTATATCACGAGCTTTACAGCAATGTCTGCAGCCCGTGCGTGAAAACATGCCAGGCGAAATACAGAAATATGCCGGCTGAAATCAACGAAAGCACGCGGACGGTCTTGGCCCCCATGAGCTTCCCCGAGCGGCTGCTGATCCATGCCATGACGAACGACCACAACACGCCGGTGGTAAAAAATCCGGTCACGAAGGAAAGCCAAATATGCGTATCGCGAATGTTGACGCTGGCCACTATCGCCCCTGAAGTAGCCGCAAAGGCGAGAATAAGCGATGGCGAAGACAGAGCCAGTCCGATGCCAGCCGCGAACAGCTTCCAATCGCTGCGCTTATCCACGGATTGTTCTACAGCTGACGCCAGCTCCTGACCGGTTCGAGCCGCCTGTGACCGCATGCTTTCGCGAAGCATGCGCCAAGCAAGCCATAGCAGCACCGGAGTGCCGAGCAGCCAAAGCCCCCAGCTGACTGCCTTATATTCAAAGATCACGGCGAGCCCGGCAAGCGCCAGAGACAAATAAATCAAATCGCCTATGCCGGAACCCAGCCCCAAGGCAAAGGAGGAACGGAACCCTCGCTCGAGCCCGAGCTTGAGAATGGCCACATTAACCAATCCCAGATCCATGCACAACGACAAGGAATACAAAAATCCTTTGAACCATACCAAGAGCAACTCGGCTCCTCCTATCCTTCTTCCTTTAATACAAGCGCAATTGCTTCACGTAATCCTGAGCAATGTCTTTCGGCATGGGCGGCAGGCCGACTACCGTAAGCGCGCCCCTCGGCACTTCTGTCAAACCGCTGTCTTGAATGTGGTAAAAATCGTGCTGGATTAACCGCTCCAATTGTTGCTGATTGCCGCGAAGCACGACTTTTTTCATGCCTTCCCGAAACCATTGCTTGAAATAATCATGGAATTCAGGGAATTTGGAAGAAACCGGACTGGCCAGGTCGAGGGCCATCCATGTAGCGGCATGCGCAATTTGCGCTGCCAGCTTGCCGGGCGACATATTCAACTCTTCATTGACCACATAGTATTGTACGATTTCGTCTGACATGGAATCGTCTCTCCTTCTGCTGTCTCTCACGCGTATGGGGAGTGCTCCCTGCAGCTGCCCAAACCCTTGCAACCTCCACGCATGCATCAATTTGCGAACATTGTATCATGAAACGCTGCCGCCTACTAGATATTTCCTAGTTCGCCTTAAGGATTCTGTGAATCCAGACAGCAGAAGGCCCTGAGAAGCATGCCGCTTCCCAGGGCTGCAGAAGCCCGTTGCTGCATACGGTCAACGGGTTGGCTGCCGGCTTCAACGCCTGCGCATGAGCGCAGACTCCAGAAAGGATACCGCTTGATACATCAGTGTGGCGACGATCGCAATGATCGCAAGACTGCCGATGACAAGGGTGAAATTAAAGACCTGAAAGCCGTATATGATCAAATAGCCGAGCCCTTGCTTCGATACCAAAAATTCGCCAACAATGACGCCAATCCAGGACAAGCCCACATTGACCTTAAGCGTGGAAATAATCGTCGGCAGCGAGGCCGGAAAGATGACATTGGCAAAGGTGCCGGCACGATTCGCGCCGTACAGGAGGACGACCTTCACATAGTTGGGGTCTACTTCCTTGAAGCTGCTGTACACGACAAGTGTCGTGATAATGACGGTTACGGCCAGGGTCATTGCGATAATCGACGGCATGCCGGGTCCAAGACCTACAATGAGCAGCGGGCCCAACGCAACCTTCGGCATGCTGTTCAACACGACAATATAGGGGTCCAAAACCTTGGATAGAAAAGGCGACCACCACAGCAAGGTAGCTGCAGCCGTGCCGCACAGGGTTCCCAATATAAATCCGATCACCGTTTCCATGACGGTAATCCCTACATGCGGCAGCAGCGATCCGTCCATCAGCTTTTCCAGGAGCAGATTCCCGATTTTGCTCGGATAGCTGAACAGCAGGACATCGATCCAGGAACGCCTTCCGGCAATCTCCCACAGCGCAAGAAGGGAGACAAGAGTGGCCAACTGCACCAGTATGACTCGAATCCGCTCCTGACGCTTGCGCTTGCGGTAGTCATGATAAACCTGGTCGGCCAGCGGAAGCGCAGCAGGGTCAGGTTTCGGCTGGCTGTTCATGCTGGGCCTCCTCTCCGCTGATCTCCAGCAGTTCGTTCCAAATTTGATTGAAGAGTTCATGGAATCCGGGAGCTTCTCTCGCTTGGAACGGAATGGCCTGGCGAATGGGATCTGGTACAGCAATTTCTTTGCGGATTCTGCCCGGATTGCGGTCGAGGACGATGATCCGGTCGCTCATCGCTATCGCTTCCGAAATATCATGCGTAACCAATATCGCAGTCTTGCAGTGCGTCTTCAATGTCTCCGAAACCAGATCCTCCAACTGCAGCTTAGTCTGATAATCGAGTGCGGAAAACGGCTCATCAAGCAGAAGCAATTCAGGCTTCGCTGCCAATGTGCGCACCAGAGCGGCACGCTGTCTCATGCCGCCGGACAGCTGTTGAGGATACCAGTCCTCACTGTGTCCCAGTCCCATTTCATGCAGCAGATGCTTGGTATATTGACGGGTCTCCGGATTAAGGCGTCCCATCAGCCTCAAGCCAGTCAGCGCATTGTCGAGAATCGTTTTCCACGGAAACAAGTAATCTTGCTGCAGCATATAACCGACTCGCGGCGACGGGTCTGTTATGGTCTTGCCGCCTACTTGAACCTCGCCTCGGGTAGGACGCATCAAGCCGGCGATCAGCGAAAGCAGTGTCGTCTTCCCGCAGCCGCTGGGCCCGACAAGGCTCACAAATTCTCCTGGCCGCACAGATAAGTCGATGTTCTCCACAGCAAGCGTCGCTTCTCTATCCGTAACGTAAACATATGTCACACCTTGCATGCGAACGGCATCTTCCACGGGTATTCCTCCTTTCACGGAAAAAATGCAAACCACATGGAACCAAGCTATGCCCGCTACTTCACATGCTCCGCAGCGTTATTCGCAAACTGATTGTCAACCAGAATGGCATGGTCGACACGCTTGGGCAGTTCGCCCGCCTCCTCCATGATATCCTGCAGCCGTTCCCATTCCTCTTCATCTATGGCCGGGTCGAGGGCGTACGATTGTTGATTCTGGTAGCGTTCAATGACGGTTTGGATTACTGCCAGCTCCGTATCTTCGAAATAAGGGGCAATCAGCCCGGCTGCTTCAGCCGGATCGGCCTCCTCCAACCACAGCTGAGCCCGGTAGACTGCATTCGTAAATTTCTGGACAATTTCCGGATTTTCTTGAATAAAGCTCTGTTTGCTCATAAATACCGTATAGGGCAAACGTCCGCTCTCCTCACCGAAGGAAGCGAGCACGTGGCCGATTCCCTCCATCTCAAATACAGTTGCCTGCGGCTCGAACAGTTGAACATAGTCGCCGGTTCCCGAGGCAAAGGCTGAAGCAATGTTGGCAAAGTCTATATTTTGAATGAGCTCCAAATCGCGATGCGGATCAATTCCGTGTTGTTTCAGTGTAAACTCTCCAGCCATTTGCGGCATTCCGCCTTTGCGCTGACCGAGAAAACTGCTCCCTCTCAGCTGTTCCCACGTGAAATCCTCTGCTTCATGGCGGGAGACCAGGAAGGTTCCATCTGTTTGGGTGAGCTGGGCAAAATTCACGACCGGGTCGTCTGACCCTTGCAAATATACGTAAATCGATGTCTCCGATCCGACGAGCGCCACGTCAATTCCTCCGGATAGGAGCGTCGTCATCGTTTTGTCGCCCCCCCATGTCGTGGTCAGCTCCACATCGAGGCCTTCTTCTTCAAAAAATCCTTTCTCTATGGCAATATATTGAGGAGCATAGAAGATGGATCGGGTCACTTCACCGACACGAACAGCAGTCAAGTCCTCTTCCGCGTCTCCGCAAGCCGCAAGCACGAAAGGCACAAACAGCATGCAGCACAAAAGCACATGCACCGATTTTCTCAAGGTGTTCACTCTCCCTTCTCTTAGCCTATGCTACAGCGTATGCTGCAGCCTAGCAAAAGGTTAAGCCAAGTGTCCGGCACTGCTAGAAAACGAGCAAATATCAAAAAAAAAAAAGAATTTCGCATATAGTGCGAAATTCTTCCTTTTATCCCCATACGCATCCTTCATTCTTAACGCTTATGCATCAAGCCGCCGTCCACGATGATGGTTGCGCCCGTGATATATTGCGAGAGCGGCGAAGCGAGGAACAAGGCGGTCCCGACCATATCCTCCGGTTCCCCGACACGTCCAAGCGGGATGCCTTTGCCGACGGCCGCTTTGACCTCATCGGTGAAATTCGTCAGCGCGGTCGCAACGGCTCCCGGCGCCAGGCAATTGACCCGAATTTGCTGCGGAGCGACCTCCACGGCCAATGATTGGGCAAGCGACTCAATCGCCGCCTTCGTACTCGTATAAACAGCCTGCGACGGCAGATTGCGATGCGCATTCACAGAACTGGTGACGATGATCGAGCCCGCTTTTCCGTGCTCCTGCATCTTGCTTGCAGCAGCCTTCATGCAATAGAAGGTGCCCGACAAATTGACTTCGATCAAGCGGCGGTATTCCTCCGGCTCTGTCTGCGTGAAATATTTGAAATACGTTAACCCGGCACAATGGACAAGCACATCCAGACCATTCTGCAGCGCGCGAGCTTCGAACAAGGCAGCAACCTGTTCTTGCGAGCTGACGTCGCACGCTTGAATCTCTATGTGCAGCCCCTCCTTTTCCATGTCCGATTGAAGCGCTTGCAGATTTTCCAGATGGATGTCGGAAGCAACTACTGTCGCTCCCTCCCTGGCGAAGCCTATCGCCATGCCGCGGCCGATTCCGCTTGCGGCGCCTGTAACGACTACTGTCTTGCCTTCAAAATGTAGATTCATGGTATCTGACCTTTCTCACGTAGAATAGCCAATCAAGCCGTGCCCCCGGCGAAACGTCCGGTTGCATGTGCATGCGATCAATCTCTTCGACCTGGAAGGAGCGGCCTCCTTCTGATGCGTCACAACGTATAAAAATTTCGACCATACCTCATAAAGTAGTCGCCTATTGTTTGTATATGTTCCCATTTCGTAAGCGGTTGCAGATTGCCGCAAGGAGAAAGGATCGCTCCTTTCCGTCGCCCTCACACCTCCAAATGCGCCGCGCAGTTGAACAGATCGCAGTCAATCCCTTCCTGACGGAAGCGCAGCAGCGTAACGGAAGTGTTGTGCAGTTTTTCCTCGGTAGGCACATGCGGAATCAGACGCTTCAAGGCATAGCCGATCAAGCCGCCATGACTTACCGCCAATACTCGCTTGCCCTGATAGGCATCCGCCAGCTGGCGAATAATCCGTTCTCCTCGGGCCATCACCTGTGCCGGCTGCTCGCGCCCAAGGTCGGACTTCCACCATTCCTTGCCCCATCGGGCCACACGTTCCTCTTCTGTTGTCCCTTCTATTAACCCGCAATTCATCTCGCGCAATTCCGGCTCCAGCACGACCGGGTCCGGCAAATTCAAGCGGGAAGCGATGATTTCCGCTGTTTCTCTGGCTCGCCCGAGATCGCTTGAGATAATCGCGTCCCAGGATTCCCCCGCCAATCGCTCCGCGAGCCGCCGCGCCTGTTCACGGCCCTGTTCGTTCAGGGGGATGTCACTCCAGCCCTGCGCTTTCCCTGCAATGTTCCAGTCTGTTACACCATGGCGAATACATGCGACAATGGTCATCCGCTAGACCCCTCTCCCTTGTAGTTATCCTTGTCTTTTTTCCATCACATACAATTCATCATCGATTGCCGCCCATCGTTCGCCGAGCATCCCCCGGACATCAGACAAGGCATGATTGTAGACAGCGGGGCCGACGAGCGCCAGCATTTTGTCTAGCAGAGCTTCCGCAGCCAAGGCGCCGATCTCTTCGCCTCTCTCTTCTTCAAAGTAATGCTGAACCTCGCGAATCCATGCTTCTTTTTGTTCCCTGGACACTTTCATCATCAGCATCTGGATTCCCCCCTTTCTGCATACAGCCGCAGGAAGCTACATGAAATGCAGTTGCCGCTGTTGCCGGATTGCTTCAGACCAAGCACCTGCATCCACATTCGTGAATGCAACCGAAACCAATGTCCCGTCGGCCTCTCGATAGGTTACCACCATAAGCCTGCTTAGGCTGACCTTGTCCCGAAACGTATGGGTTTCATGAATCCCGGTGAGCGTGGTCAACGGAATATTCAGCGAAGCCCGGCCGAAATAACGCATGAAGCGGAGCCGTGACGGTGTTAGAGCGAGCATGCCGCTGCCGCTCCACAATTTCATTCGGTTATTTCCACGATACGCTCCAAAGCAGCTTCCCCCATAAGCGAGCCGAACCATACTTTCGGCAGCGAGCCTGCGCCGCAATTGGAGCGCCCTTCCTATAGCAAGAATGCCGCCTGCGCCAATGGCTGCGACCATCGCCCCGGCTATCCATCCGACGTTCATTTTCGCAACCATCCTCTCTTGCCAGCAGGCAGATTCTGTTCTTCCACTTCCATGTGTTTCCGGCATATAGGCTTCCTGTACGTGTCCAGAAACCGATTGCTATTCGCCGGTTTCTGCCTAACCTGATGGTCTGTTCCCCTGGTGCATGCCTCTGTACACAGCCGTGCGCAGCTCGATGACATAGGGAGCCGATTCCGGCATGTCCGATTGTTCGGCCAGCCTTACCGCTTCCTCGATGTCATAAGGCACACGTATGAACTGAATCGACAGCGCCGAGCGTTGCCGCTGTTCAAGCAAGCCCTCCATTATGACGTAGGAAGGTTCCGGCATGTCCAGCGGATTGCCCACACTGCCTGTATTGAAGAGCAGCTTGTGCTGCAAGTGCTGCATATAGGCATGGTGTATATCGCCGTAACCGACGACATCCGGCTCCTGCTCGGGTTCCGCCGTCCATTCCGTATTGGCGAACATCGCGGCACGAAGGCTGATGTCATCCCACGGCTGTACGCGGTGATAGAGACTCTGCGGGGACGCATGCAGCAGCCGGATGCGGCGTCCGCTCATCAGAAAGTCAAAGCTGAACGGAAGCTCCCGCAAATAACGCATCCGCTCCTCGCCTAAGCGCGCTTGCTGCCATATTGCGTGCGGACGCTCCTTCTGCAATCCAATGCTCTCGTCCCAGTTCCCCCTAACCACGATATCACAAAGCTCCCGGATCCGGTCTACCGCCAACTCGGGCTGCGGGCCCTTTCCCACCAAATCCCCCAAGCAATAAATCCGGTCTACGCTGCGCCCGGCAATGTCGGCAAGTACGGCGTCCAGTGCGGGAATGTTCCCGTGTATGTCTGCTATGATGGCTATTCTGTCCACCGTCATCAATCCTCGCTTTCAAGCTAACGCCTGCCATGCCTGCTGATCGAGAGTAACGGCATGGTCAGGAATGAGGGACAAGTCAAACCCCTCAATCAACTCTTCCGCCCGCATCGGCTCCGGCTCGGGCAGCAGGCCGCCCAGATACGCCAGCAGACCAATGACCTGCTGTGGGCGCGTGCCCGACTCGCGCAGCGCTTGGAGCGCAATGGAGCCGTGCCGTTTGGCCAATCTGCGTCCGTCCTCACCAACGATTAGCGGCACGTGCGCATAGCGCGGAACCGTCCAGCCGAGCGCTTCAAACAGGGCTAGCTGGCGCGGCGTGGAATCCAGCAGGTCTCCGCCGCGCAGCACGTCCGTAATGCCCATCGACGCATCATCCACGACGACAGCCAATTGGTAGCCGATGATGCCATCCGCACGTCTGACGACGAAATCCCCGCCAGCCGGCGCGGGGAAGGTCTGCTTCCCCAGTACCCCATCCTCGAAAGAAACGGGGCGATCCGGCATGGCGAAGCGCAAGGAAGGTGTTTTCTCCCTAGCCTTCGCACTGCGTTCCGCCTCTGACAAGCCGCGGCACAGCCCTGGGTAGGCGGGACCCTGCGAAGCCAATCCATGCGGTGCGCTGGCAACGGCCATCAGTTCCGCTCTGCTGCAAAAGCAAGGGTACAAGCGGCCGCTGGATAGAAGCTTGTCCAGGGCGAGTTCGTAAAGCCCCATGCGCTCACTCTGCACATAAGGGCCGCACTCGCCTTCCCGCCCGGGACCTTCATCCCAGTCCAACCCTAGCCAATCCATATCTCGATAGATTTGCTCGACGAAGGCGGGCCTGCATCGCGGCTTGTCGATATCTTCGATGCGCAGCAGAAACACGCCGCCGGCCTTCCGCATCTGCAGCCAGCCCAGAAGGGCAGCAAGCGCGTTGCCCAGATGCAAAAAGCCGGACGGCGTGGGAGCGAAGCGGCCCCGCCGTCCTGCACCGCTGTTCACGCTGCCTTCCATCCATGCTCATCCTCTCTTCCTTGCTCTTACGTTACTCCATCGTGCTCTGCTTGCAGATGGTGGAATATCCTGGTCATTCGATCTGCTTCATCCGCAGGCAAGGAGGAATGAAACCGGATCTGGCCCGAGCCCTTCCCGCTTCTGCCGGGGAGAAGAACCTCCAGCTGCCGCTGCAAATGGCGAACCGTTCCGCGATTGCCGTCAATCAAAGCGACTTCTTCGGGCAGCAGCTTGGAAAACAAATTCTTGTAGTAAATATAATGCGTGCATCCCATGACGAACGCGCCGTATTGGCTTAAATCAAAAGGCGTTAGCACTTCCCGCAAGTATGCTTCAACCGTCTGTCCGGCAAATTGTTCTTTTTCTGCGAACCGCACAAGCTCGGGAAGCGCCAGCGGATCAACGAACTGCTCGGCCTCAATGCCGGCCACAAGCTCTGCAAATTTATTTTCCTTGAGCGTTAGCGGCGTCGCTGACACCAACACACGTTTGCGGCTTGCCTGTACAAGGCGTACAGCAGGCTTGACTGCCGGTTCCATGCCAATCACCGGCATGCGATAGCGATCACGCAGGGCTTGAATGGCGATGCTGGTCGCCGTATTGCAGGCCACCACAACAGCGTGCACGTCATAGCGCTCGGTCATCGCCTGGATGGCATCGCAAACCAGACGCTGCACTTCCCGCTTGTCACGCAAGCCGTACGGAACATGGCGGGAGTCCGCGTAGTAAATGTAATCCTCGTGCGGCATCAGCCTTACGGCTTCATGCAAGACAGTCAAACCTCCGATGCCGGAGTCGAAAAATACAATGCTCATACGAGTCTCCTTGTATGCTGGCTTCAGTTATGTGGATTTCTTTTTCACCCGATCCTCGTGACGGTACCGCAACGCTGACCAGGTTTCGTCCAAACTCACCTGACTGACGGGCCGAAGCTGATGAGAGGCGAACGTATCCCACAGCAAATCCCGATGAATATCGGATTTCATCTTGGATGATTTCTTCGGGTACGCCAGCCAGAGGATGCTGTCCCCTGGAGCCAGCGCTGCCGCCGCCTTGTCTTTCCACTGCTCCACTTCTTCCGCATTGCGGGCGAACAGGAGAATGAAATCCGCTCCCTGCTCCAGCTCTGCAGATGCTTCTATCGTCCAAGCGAAGGTTTCCGGCGCATTCAGCAACAGCGCCTTGCCGCCTTTATAATGCAGCTTCTTGACTAGATCAGTACTCATTGGTTGCCTCCTGAATTGAAGTAGCGTTTATGCTTGAGCGGTAATCGGATATTTGAACGGGCCGTCCTCCGGAAAAGCAGGGCCGCTTGTACGAGATTGCTTCGCGTACAACACGTCGTTGCCCCGGAGCGGTTCATTGTACACGGGAAGCCCCAGCTTATCCGGCGTAAAGGCGAATTCCACTCGCCTTGTGCCCGGCAACAGCACGCAGAGCTCATCGAATAATTCGGGAAAGCTGCCGTGATCGCTTCTACCGTGCCCGGATGAAGGCGAGATACAGTCATAAAGATGCAAGGTGCCTTCATGATGGCTGCAGGCCCAGATTTGGCCAGTCTGTTCATGGTAATAAAGCCCGGTTGGAAATACTTCAAGGGCGTGCCACATAAAGATGCCCTCGTGCTCCAGCACGCTCAACCGGTCGGAAATCGGCTGGCGCGATTTCAGTGCATGCAGCAGCCGACGTTCGTCCTGCGGATGCTGCAAGTCCAGTTGGCGCCATGTTGGCGGTGCAGCGCCTCGCAGGCCAGAGCATTCCCCGTCGCGATTCCAGACGAATCGGCTCTCCTGCACAGGACTGAAACCGAACCGGGGATAGTAGTCCAACACCTGACGGTTGGCGAACAGAAAGAACACATCCGCCTCCGGCTCATGCTTCTGAATTACGTGATCCATCAGTTTCGCGGACAAACCGCGCCCCCGGTACTCCGGATGCGTCATGACGGTGCCGATCTGACAGGCTTTCAGACAAGCGGACTCGGACCGCAGCTGCAATCGGCTGACAGACACGTTGGCGACCACTTCATCGCGGTCCACGTAAGAATAGCAGATGTACCGCTCATCCCAGTAGCCGCGCTGGTACCACTCCTCGAAAGAAATACCGAAGGTTTGGTGCGCCAGCCGATTGAAGCTGTCCCTATACCTATCTGTATGCTTGTAATCCTCCATTAATCTCACGACGCATCCACCCGTCCATCCTGTTTGCATTCAGTATACCACAAATGATACGGATTCGGTTACAGACCGCAAGACGTTCCGCAGCAAGAGGAACACCGACTTTCCCATTCTCCTATTCGCCGTACTGCTCTTGCCAAAAGCATCTGCCTGTTGCCTGAAAAAAAATCGCCTGAAAGCCAGCAGGCCTCAAAGCGATTTCAAATCATCCGGGTACGATGGCGGATGGAGTCAATAGAAATGCTGACCGTCCATAACCGTCCACTATATACAATTTGTGCGCAAGCTGCTACTGCTTTAACCCATCAAAACGAGAACGTCATTGTTCTCCCGCAGCCGATCGTCCGGCAGCAAGTTCCCTTCAAGCTCCTCACCGTTAAGCATCACCTTGGCTACACCCTTCTCTACATGATTCGGGTTCTCGACCTTGATGCGCAGCCGCTTGCTTCTGAATTCCCGATACATCGAGAATTCGCTCCACGTTGAAGGGATGCATGGGTCAAGACGCAAGCCGTCGAAAGTCGGCTGCACGCCCATAATGCCCTCTGCCAACGATACCATGACGGTCGATGCTGTTCCGGTCAGCCAATGCACATGACCGCGCCCGAAGAATGGACTGTCAATGCCCTCAATCGACTGCCCGTGCACATAAGGCTCGATCTTGCGGATTTCCGCTTTGTCATTCATAGCAGCCGGGTTGATTTCCGTGAAATATTGATACGCCCGGTTGCCGCGTCCAAGCATCGTCTCAGCCTGGATCAGCCAGCCCTGCGGCTGTGAGAAAATGCCGGCATTCTCCTTCGTCGTTCCGTTGAACAGGGCCATGCGCGCAACAGGAAGCCCGAATTTCTTGAACGGCGGATAGAACAGCATCGCTCCATATTCGGTATTCAACTGTTCATAGACGAGATCCATTGCCGTTCTAGCCTGCTCCGGTTCAGCAAAGCCGCTCAAGATCGACCATGTTTGCGGATTCAGCCACAGGCTCGCTTCCTCATTCTCGCGGGAGCCGACGACGTAGCCGTCCTCTGTAAAACCGCGTACGAACCGGTCTCCTTCCCATGCGTGCTTCTGAATATTGTCCCCCAGTGCAGCTCGCAGCTGTTCCGCCCAGTGGACCTGCGCGTCATCCTGCTTGTGTGCGGCAATTTCCTTGTACACGCCGAGCGCGAGATACAGCTGGAACGCGACGAACAGCGATTCGCCATGTGCGCCGAGCCGGAGCGCGTCGTTCCAGTCCGCATGCAGGCCGACGGGCATGCCGTGCTCGCCCAAGCGGTCGATGCTGAACTGGATCGCTCTTCGCAAGTGCTCATACACCGTACCCTCGCCTTGGTCCGAGAACGGAATCACTTCGTCCACGTACGCCCAATTGCCGCTTTCCTTCAAATAGCGAATCGTCGTCGGGAACAGCCAGAGCGCATCATCCGCCCGATAGAACGGATGCCCGGTTTCCCGCGCATAATCCGGATCATCCGGCGTCCCCTCATGGCCTGGCCGGTGATCGAACTTCACCAACGGCAACCCCCCGCCATTGGACACCTGGGCGGACAGCATGAGCGTCAGCCGTTCCCGGGCAAGCTCCGGCTCCAGGTGCATAATGCCTTGGATGTCCTGCACCGTATCCCGATAGCCCAGTCCATTCCGCAAGCCGCAGTATTGGAAGGAAGCCGCTCGCGACCAAATGAAGGTAATGAAGCATTGGTACGCATTCCAGACATTTACCATCTGGTTAAAGTTGTCGTCCGGGGTTTGGACCTGGAAGCGGTCCAGCTTGCTGTGCCAGTAACTTTTCAGCTCCTGCAGTTCCTCCTCGACTACCGTCAATGTCTCGTAGCGGCCAAGGATTTGTCTGGCATCCGCTTCCCCGTATGCGCCCAGCAGAAACACGATCTCCTTCGTCTCACCCGGCGCCAGCTCCACGTCGATCTGCAAAGCCCCGCAGGAATTGCCGTTGTAATTCAACGTATTCGTACAAGCGCCTTGCTCGACCGAAGCCGGATTCTGGTAGCCCCGGTAATCGCCGACGAAGATATCCCGATCCCCATCATAGCGGTTAACCTCGGCCCCCTGTACGCCGAAGAAGCGCCAGATGCCCTCGCCGGCTTCATCGCTCAGCCCGCTTGCGCCGCCGCCTACTTCCGACACATGCTCGTTGATCGCCTGGAGGATCATGTTCTCGCGGAAATAAGTCTTGCTGATAAACTGCGTATACTGCAGATTGACCGTATCCTGCTCGTAGTTGGCATCATTCGTGAATTCCACATAGCCGAACAACGAAAGCTTGCGCGGGCGCTCATCCTGATTCGTCACCTTCAAGCGCCACACTTCGTAGGTCTTGTCTAGAGGCACATAGTACAGCGTGTCGGTCTCAATCCCCTTGTACTTCGATTTCATCGCGGTATAGGCCGTGCCGTGACGGCATTCCGACTCATACTCGCTCAGATCCTTGCCGACTGGCTGCCAGGAGGCCGACCAGTAGTCCGCCATCTCCCTGTCCCGTATGTAAATATAACGTCCCGGCTGATCGGCCGGCGTGCTGTTGAAGCGGTAACGGATAATACGTCCGTTCGCCCCCGATTTGACAAAGCTGTACCCTCCTGCATTGTTCGATATGATAGCGCCGTATTCCGGCGAGCCGAGATAATTGGCCCAAGGCGCAGGCGTATTCGGCTTCGTGATCACGTATTCCTTGTTATCTCCGTCAAAATATCCATATTTCATCATAAATCCCTCCTGTTTCGGAAAACGTTTTCTATTCTATGACTAGCATAACAAAGGCCCCATAGCTATCGCAATAGTCTAAAGGCCTCTGTAAGGGCACGTTTCGAAGTTGAGATTATGCTCACCTCTTGCGCAGCGCCCTCCGCTCAGCGTAGTCGACACACTTAAAGCATACTTTAACGGGCTTGCCGTCGTTGCTGAAATAGTTCCGTGGTTCTACTGCCTTTTGACCGCAAATATGGCACTTGGCAGAACGAAACAGCCAGCCCAGCACACAATCGCCTCCTTACTCGACCTGTTCGAAGTGCTCCACGACAGGAAACAGGTCGTAAAAGTGAAGCATTGCTGCTTCTGTGATTATCGTATGCTCCTACCATGAAATCCAGCTCTACTTTATTCTAGCACACAAATGTCGACAGAAATAGACTGCGCGCACGCAATATTTAACAATATTCGTAATATTCCAATTCCTGCATTACTATCATCCGGCAAATTGCGCCATCAGCTGGTTGAACCGGTCTCGTTCTTCCCAGAAAGGACCGTGTCCGCTGTAAGAGAACGGTACGAGCTGCGAATGTCTGATCGCTTGGTGAAGCTCATGCGCCTGCGCAAAGGGAATCACCTTGTCGTGAATGCCGTGAACGATTAAGGTGGGAACTGCGATTTGGGGTAAATCCGCGGCAACATTCTCATCTCTCAATGTCATGATAATGGCCGCCGTTGACCAGCTGGCCGCCTGCATCCCCATTTGCATAAACCAGTCCGAGAATGGCTCGGAGATATATTGGAAGAAGAAAGTCTCCGTAACCTCCCGCATCATCTTCGGCCGATCCTGCAGCGCTTCAGCAAGCAGATGATTGGCCGTTTCTTCAGTAAAGCCTCTTGGAGCGGCAGCATCTATCAAGACGAGCCGGGATACGCCATGCCCGTGATGCCGCGCCATATACCGAATGGCAATCGCTCCGCCGGTAGAGTGGCCCGCAAGCGTGAAATCACGCAGCTGAAGCGTATCGACAACGACGCGAATATCATCGGCCAGCCGATCATACGTATAGCCGCTGACAGGTTTATCCGACTGGCCGAACCCTCGCCAATCAATTCCTATGCATCGATATCCCATAGACGGAAGAACATTGAACTGATATTCAAACTGCTTGTGACTCAGCGGCCACCCGTGCAAAAATACGATTGTCTTTTGCCCTCCAGGGTTCAAATCCTCCACATATAGCTTGACGCCTGACTCCACGGAAATATAATAGCCCATTCCGATTCCTCCATTCTGGTGGTTCCATCATACCTTTAAGATACTCATTCCGGGAGCGAAGGGTGAATGCCTAGAGGGCAACGTCTTAGACAAAAATCAGACATGCTAATTGGGCTCGGAATACCTAATCTAGTCTTAGTTTTATTTAGGCGATTCCCTTGAAGGTGTGGAGTCATTAAGATGAGATTAACTTGAAGACAGAGAGGACAATGCTAGTGATGATCATGTCGTTCAATATCCTCGAGACACTTGGAAACCTACTTCATTCCTACGGAACTAATGCAGAAAAACGAATGCAGCAGCCTTCTTCGTCTATGCACACCTTAATGGACATAATTGGCTCCGGGACGATCCGTTATGATTATAATGCCCGTCTCGCCAACTATACCGGTCCCTTCGATTACATGAAGCTTCAATGCGATGGACATTGCATTATGTACGCCATTCACGGCAAACACTTGATGCTGAACGGTGTGCTGTTTGCGCTACCCTTGTCTTTAATCAAACCCATTTACCAAACGTTTATTTTCCCTGTCGACGTGCTCGTTGACCCGTTACATTTGGAAATTGACGTAATAGCAGCCGTAGAATTGGTCGCAGCACTTAAACCGAATCGCAATGCGGTCCAGCTCGCTGTGATAGTGACGGCAGCGGGTCTGTTCATCGATGGCGCCGATGACGCGGATGCTCGTTGATTCGGATTTCCTCTGCATCTTTCTTCCCTCCTGCTATGATTGGATTTTCAGATTTCGCTTGGCCTCCCATGCATGAAGATTTACAACTGCTCTCTTACACTTGCTTGTCGATCTGGTTGCTGGTCTGAGGCGAGCTGTGATGTTGTCCCTGCTGCATCGCTTGGAGAAGGTCGCGGATTTCCTTCAGCAGCTGCTGATTCTCTTTTTGCAGATGTACCGCTTTGGAATGATTGATGGCCGTCTTGATGATTGCGTAGAGGATGTAGCCTGCGATATAACAGATCAAGGGGATTAAGATAAGTTCCATTTGGTTTCCCTCCCTCATTTCCTCTGAAAGGATTCCTTTCCATATGCTATACCTATTATATTCACAAAAAAAACACCGTCTTGCAATGTCTCCTGGAGCATTGCCTAAGATCGGTGCAGATTAGCAAGAGATTGATCAGTGGTCTGTAGCGGCATCGGACTTTCGTTGCTCCTTGCGGCGCTTGCGCTGCTCATACCGCTGCGCAGCAGTCTGGTAATGCCGGCGTTCTTCCTCTGTTTCCGGCACTACCGGGGGAACGGGAACCGGGTTATTCGCTTCGTCCAAGGCAACGAAGGTCAAATATGAAGTGGCCGTGAGCTTGCGTTCGCCGGTGTACAGGTTCTCCGATTGTACCTTCACGTACACTTCCATTGAACTGCGATGCGTCCAGCTGACGAACGATTCCAGAATCATCGCCTCGCCTTCCCGAATAGGCGCCAGAAAATCCAGGCTGTCGCTAGAAGCGGTCACCACGGGAGAGCGCGAATGGCGCATGCTGGCGATTGTCGCTACTTTGTCAATCTTGCTCATGACATAGCCGCCGAATACCGTCCCATGATAGTTCGTATCCGCCGGCAAGATAATTTCCGTCATGACCGTTCTGGATTCGCTTGTGCGCTTACCTTCCATAGAGCTAGAGCGCCTCCAATTCTGTGATGTGTATTCCATAATTGCTCACGCATCCATACCTCGGGCATTCCATTGCTGCAGCACTGCCAGACAATCTTCAAGCATGTCCGGAATCCATGCGGCATCGTCCTCATCGAGAGGCCTCGCATAACGGAACCTCGCTTCAAGTTCTATCGCGGCAACGCTCGAGACTGTACCGTGAAAATACAGCTGCAGATCCGGCCTCTCCCTTCCCTCCTTCCAAATGCCCGCAGCAATGTGTTCTACGGCTTGTCCCGTTTCCCTTAGCGCCCCAAGCGGAAGATGCTCCGGCCGCAATTCGGCCACCTTGCCCGACCGTTCAGCGGGCGACAGCGGAACCCGCAGCGACGCTTCCAGCATACAGCCCGCTGTGGAAGGCGGCGAGCCGCCCCATATTGCTGCCGCCTTCTCCGCAGCGAAATCCATGAATTGGCTGGTCAGGCGAAATTCCAGCTGCACGGCCTCCTGCGAAGATGCGGCCGGGGCCTTCTCCCGAACCTTCATCCGGAAGCTTCGGGAAAAGGCCGCAAGATCGACCAAATCCCGGCGTTCCACGACCAGGATCTCACCGGCCAAATCTCGCTCATACAATGCGCCTTCCACGACGACGCGCAAATTATCGAAGATCGTAGGGTCTGTAATGGATTGGACCACAGCCATCCCTGCCTTTGCTTGCATTCAGATATTCAGCATCATAGCAAATATTCCACTGCAACACAAAATCTCGGGAGCCCGTTTAGGGAAATCCTATCAGGCAGACCACGATCAATCCGCCAACAATCCCGCTTCAATCCGTGCCTTGTCTATGACCTTGTACGGACGCGCTTCCCCAGAACCGGCAGGAATTCTCACCTGCGCATCCACGCCTGCATTTGCCGCGATGGAATCCAGCTGGCGCTCGCTCCTCCCCTGGACGGTTGACGCCGCCTCCGATATTTTCGTAACCTCATAGGATCGGGCATCCAACAGCTCCCTGAGCTCCTTCCGTTTTATATCAGGCTTGGCTGTATGCATATAGCCCAACACGCCCGATACATAAGCGGCTGACATGCTGGTCCCGGACTTGGTCGCAAATCCGCCATCCGGGGCGGCGCTTTCTACCTTCCAGCCTGGAGCCAAGTAGTCCACATTCTCGCCGAAGTTGCCGAAAAATTGATGACCATCCTCCTCATAGCCGGAGATGCTGTATACCCCGTTGTATCTGGCCGGATACCCTACTTCCTCCAATCCCTGATTGCCTGAAGCTGCAACAAAGGTAACGCCTTTCGACAGTCCATATTGAATGGCCCACTGCGTCAAGGGCTGATACGGCTCGACAAAGCTCATATTGATTACATCAGCCCCTTGGCTGATGGCATAAAGAATGGCTGCATGCGAATATTTCACGTCATTGTCGTTGTCGATGATGCGGACAGACAGAATGCGCGCTCCCGGCGCTTCTCGAGCGATAATTCCTGCAACATGGGTGCCGTGTCCGTCTTGATCCTCTGAAATCCAGTCGCGATCGATAAAATCAAACCCCTGAATCACCCGCCCCCGAAGCAGCTCATGCGAGTCATCGATGCCGGTATCCAGCACGGCTATGATGACCTCATCCTTTTGAAAATCCGCTTTGCCATACACATATAGGAACGGACTGCTGAGCAGGACGAAGCATAGGAACAAACGCTGTAGTCGATGCTTCACGTGCAACCACCTCCTGCCTAAAATACCCGCAACGAGCAATGCATTTCTTGTAAGCGCTATCATTTGTACCTTTATTATATGCAACAACGGCTTGTCGACGTTAACATTCCGATAACATTGCGTTTACAATTTGTTTACAAAGCTTGTCTTTTTAATGGAAATCGGAACAGCATTGCCTAGAGAGAGGTTGTACTTGTGGAAAAGAGGTTGACTTGGCAGAACGAACTTTCCGGAAATGAGCGAATAGGAGGACGAACGCAAAGAAGCCAGCCACCGAATCGTTCGGGTGACTGGCATGCGGATTACGTGCGTTTGCGGTTTGCGGCTGCGTGAAGCCGCAGAGTGGGCAATTCGTATAGCGAATCTGTTAAGCAAGGGCATCGGGAGATGCTAATCGCCTTGCTTGCGGTGCAGGCGGTCCAGCAGCTTGCGAATGTCTTCCTCGGATCCGCCCTTTTGCTTTAATTCCGCCAGACCTTCCAAGAGCTCGCGTTGAAACTCCTGATCCTCATCGGATGCAGGCCCTGCCGGGGAAAACCAGACCAGACAGCCATCCGGGCCATCGCGCAGGAATGATCGATGCCAATGATCGGGATAGGTGTAAGGCTGCTCGCCAAGCACAAGCGCCAACACGTCATCCGATTCCAAAGGCAGTAAATGGTGGAATACCTCCTCCTGCATGCCCGGAGCCGCATCCCGATGCACATAGGCGTACAGCAAATAGTGCTCTCCGGTCAAGCGGTCTTTTTCAATCGAATACTGCTCCAGTTCCGACGTTTCAAGCGTTTTGACTGTCTCTAATCTTTCTTCCAGCAGTTCCCCAGGGATTTTGTTCATCGTATGAAAGGAGGCAAACTCCGTCACTATGCCCACACCTTCCTTGTAACCAATTAGTCTTGCTAAGCGCTAAAACTCAGCCGTACTGCCTTCTATCCGCCTTTATCAGAAGGAGGCGCCAGCGGTATGTCCCGCTCCATCTGCTCGAAGATCGCCTTTACCCCTTTCCACCAATTCTGATCCTCGGCATATTCCCGATTAATCCATTGAAAAGGATGGATGTCCTCTGGCTGATCCCAGCTCAGCCGGACGATTGTCTTCGCTGCGATGCGGCTTGAATCCGTGATATCCGTATTGTATTCCCACCAGCTATGATACACGTTGAATGGATTGTTTGCGATCTTCTCCGCATTCGGATTGTCCGTCTGGACGTACCCGTTCTCTTGTCCGGCAACGGCGAACAGTAAATACGGGTGCAAATTATATTCCTTAGCTGTATTCAGCATGGTCGTATAATAAGGATCTTCAGCCAGCTTGGAGTTTTTGCGCGCAAGCCAGAGCTGCAGCTGCTCTCTGTTCACATACCTGTGCTGGAGTGGCCGAGGCAGCCCATTTTCCATATGAGGCGACGCAGGAGCAGACGGTTGGAAAACCAGCACAGGCTGCGCTGACTGTGTCTGCCCTTCTGCTAGATGTTGCGCATGGCTCAGCAAGACCCCGATGCCAAAGCCAAGCAGCGCCAGAAGCAGTCCAGCCGCTGCAGCAGGTCTAAACCAGGAAGGCGCAGTCCACGTTCCGGGCGGGAGCGCTTCTGCAGATGCCGCTGCAAGAGAGTCCGCAGCATAGGATGGTTGAACCTGCGGTCCTGCTAATGAAAGGTGAGCTTTCGCCGTTTGGCGCGCTTCCGCGGGAACTTCCCCATCGACGCCAGATATATGCTGGGACAGAGCCGGAACGGATGCTACCCCGCTCCGTGTGCCAAGCCCTTGCCGATGCGCCTCCCTCGTATCCGAACGCATGGCTGATGCCGCGACCGCAGCGTCCGTCATTGCGATCGGCAGCGGCTTGTTGGATCGTACCAGCTCGGCCCAGTGTCTCAGCTCATCCGTTCCCGCTCTCGTTCCCGTCCGGGCTTGCACCCATTCGGAAAGAACGGCGAAATCCTCCTCTCGGAGCAGCTGCAACCGCAAACACTCTTCCAGCACATCGCGGTCAGTCAGCGCGCCTTTCTCGGTGCACAGCAGCTTCACCAGCCTTATGCGCACTGCCACCCTCTGCGATTCGGCAAGCGCAGGCAGCCTGCTTTGAACCATGCGATGCAGCGCATCGGCAAATACGGCCGCACGTTCCCGCACGTCGCGATCACCAAGTTTGTGTGTCAGCAGCTGCTTCAAACCGCCGATTGCGGCTGGTCCAATCCATTCCCGCTCCCACACGGCATTTGCCGTTGTTGCATCCTTTCCGTTCGGCGCATTCATTCCCTGTCCGCCACCTCGCCTGCCCGAAGTCGTGTACAAACAACTTCTGCTCCAATTCGGGAATTCCTTCCTCCCCACACGACTTCATCGGCAACTTTGCTCGGGTTTGTATCCGCTGCAATCAAAAAAGCGCCCCATTACGCCGAATAGGCGCGCCTGCGAGCGCTTATGTTCTATTCGATTTTCAGCATCCGGTATACCGTGTCTACACTCTGGAAGGCATATCGCTTGCCGATACACCGCGATTGCTCAAACAGCAGCAGACAAGGAACGCTTGTCAGCTCCCATTTCCGCCTCACCCAGGGCAGAAAATTAATGTTCGCACGCACAACGGGAACGATGTTGTCCATCGTAGCCACGATGGCAATCATGCGCTCGGCCAGCTTGCACGTTCCGCAGAACGGCGTATGGACGAACACCGCGAAGCGCTCGCCGCTTTGCACGCGCTCCAGCAGCTGGGTCTCTGTATAGTCCGGCAACATCCGGGGAACGGCAGCCGATGAGAGATCGCCGCTTATGCCTTCCATTTGATATTGCAGCCGAGGCTCGGACGCTGGTTGTCATCTATCGGCTGGCCCGCAAGAATGGCATCAAGCGCGGCACGAATATCCCTGCCAGTTACAGGAATGCCGCTATCTGGACGGGAATCATCCAACTGACCGCGGTAGACCAATGCCAACTGGCCGTTGAAAAGATAGAAATCCGGCGTGCAGGCAGCATCATACGCCTTGGCTACCTCCTGAGTCTCGTCATGCAAATAAGGGAACGGATAGCCCTTCTCTCGGGCCATCTCTGCCATCTTGTCCGGCGCATCGTCCGGATATTGCTCGGCATCGTTCGCATTGATCGCCACGAAGGAAACCCCCTTCGTCTGATACTCGGAAGCCAATCGGATCAGCTCCGATTCCACATGCTTGACAAAGGGACAATGATTGCAAATAAACATGATGACCGTAGCTTGATCAGACTTCAGCTCGCTAAGAGATCGAACCTGTCCGGTCAATGGCTCCGGCAGTTGAAAATCTGGCGCCTTGGAACCAAGGGGGACCATGTTGGAAGGGGTTCTAGCCATTTTGCACATCCTTTCAGCGGTTGGCCTTATTCACTTGCTTCCCTTTCATTATACCGTTCCCGTTTTCCCGCGTTCAAGTCCTTTACTGTGCAGCAAATCCCCGGCAGCTCAAGGCGATCCCCGACATGCAGCGATATCGGCGTGTATGGGGAAATGAACTCCCCGTTCAGCTGTGTCCCATTGCGTGAACCCAAGTCCTGAACGCTCCAGCCTTGCTCGTGCTGCCAAAGAAACTCCAGGTGCGCTGCGGAGATGCCCGGCTCATCGATCCGTACATCCGCCTCTGCCGATCTCCCCACAACTGTCCCCGATTTATGAATCGTATGAAACGTATCCGCATGGGACGTTTCCTGCTGCAGGATAAGCAGCGGCTGGGGCGTCCATTCCCCTGGCGTCATCCATACGGTATCGGGCGAACGGGCATCTGTCGCGGCAGCATGCGAAAGACCATCGCTGTTCCGCCTTCCCGCTTGCTCCGCCTCATCCGGTTGCAGGATGTCTGTCTGCTGTGGCAGCTGTTCATAGTAGTCCGCTTCTGGCAGCACTGCATCGAAGCTTTCCCATCCCTCTTCCTCAGCATCAGCCACTATCACTTTGCCCCGTGTCCAGGGCAGCTTCCCGAACAGCAGCAGGATGCCGATAACTCCTGTACCCAGACAACCGTAAAGCATTAGCTCCACAGGCTTCCACCAAAATACCTGCCATAAGATGACTATCATGACAACAGCCAAGGCCGAACGAACCCATAATTCCCGCTGTTTCCACCAGGGCAGCGCATGATCTGACTCTACGGACTCCATTTCTGTTTGCCCTCTGGACAGTTCGTTGCCATCACCAGCATCAGCCGTCGCCTGTTGAACCCGCTGGTGATCGGGCTCAGCCGTTGCCTGCGCCATGGCTTCCACATGACTCGCCGGGGAATCCTCCCGATGGCCGATTTCCGCGGACAACGCAGACCATCCTGGCTGTGCAAAGTCAACGAACCGCCCCCCGTGCGCCGCATGCCCGCTGGTTGCCATGCTGCCATGCGCAGCAGCTTCCATGCTTGCAGATCGCCCGAATTGTTCCAGACGCTTGTTCACCGTCTCAGCGGTGCACCCCGGACTTTGCAGCAACGCGAGAAGTTCTGCCACCCCTCTATCAGAACGATCTTGCAAGTATGCGGTCCACCTCACTGCAAGCTTCAGCAGCGCCGCCCCGATGTCTGCGGTATGCGGAACGGAAAGCGGCAAATAAACCAACTGCGGTTTCCCATCCTTTTCAAAAATGACCTCTTCCTCCAGTAAAAAATTCCGTTCCAGCAGCATATGGCTCCTTGCCGAAACTAATATGCTTGTTATTTCATACAAAATACTGAAGTACCGTTCCAGTGTAAGACCGCTGCGGGCGAGTTCCCTGCTTATCGGCTGCCTTCCCCGCAAATAGCAGCGAAAACGCCTGGAATCCACATCCGTATCCAATATGGCCGGCATCACGCCGGCAATGTCGTTTTCCCGAAGCATGGCGGCTTGCAGCTCGGATATTTGATCCGCGAATTCCGCCGAGTCTTCGCTTATCAGCAAGCACGGCTCGCGCAGGCGATCATAGTCGAATCGCAACATCTGAACCTCCCGTCTAAGAAATTGGATGAAGCCAAAAAAGAAGCACCGCTCCGGGCGCAGCCGCCAGCATCAGCGGCATCTTAACCGGAGGCCGCCTGCTCCAGCCATAGAGCCAGGTGCGGTCCCGAGTTCCTGCAAGCAGAAGCAGCCGCATGCCGCATTCCCGCAATCGCCTGGACCTGCGTTCTTCCCAGAGCAGCCAGATGATGCCGATGCAGCCTGCTAATAAAATCGTATAGCACCACAGCAATAACGCATACCAGGCTCCCGTCCACGCACCCGCTGCCATGAACAGCTTGACGTCACCCGCTCCAACTGCGCGGCATAAGTAAAACGGCAAAGTTATGGCCAACCCGATCAGCATACCCGAAGCTGCGGCCGGAATGCCCTCCCAGCTGAAGAGCACAACATGCATCAAGAGCCCAGAGACAGCAAAAGCGCCTGTCAGCCAGTTGGGAATCTTCCTATATTTCATGTCTGTCCATAACGCAATAGACCAAAACACGCCAAAGGAGAGCCAGTACAGCGCTGACACATTCATCCTCCTTCCCCTGTCCAAATTCGTTCATACGCCTGTACGTTCAACTCGACATCTCTGGAAAAGAACGGCACATGCAAGCGGTGCGTATATACGACTTGAATGCCGAACATCCTCGATCCCGAGCCTTGCCAATCCGGAACTGCAACAGACCGAATGGAAACTTGGGACGGGTTCAGGGAGGTCCTTTCCATGTGACTTCGCAAAAGCGGCAGCAATGCCGCCTTCCAGGCTTCCTCTGTCCACTGCTCGCCTTGCGCATGAACCAATTCCCGAAGCGGGGCGGGCAAAGAGTCCGTCATTTCCGTTATTCGGTTCAATAATGCCGAATCGCGAATAAAAGTAAGAACGTAGGCGTGCGCGGCAACTTCTTTCACTGTCTCGGCTGCCGCATGACGCATGGCCAATTGCGCGGCTAACGATTGCGCAAACGACATAAACAGCAGCAGCAGTGAAATCACAATTGGCATTACAATCGCAGCCTCCACCGTCATGCTGCCATCCGTGCGCGACCAAAATTTCCCTGCCAATGCACACGCCCCCTTCAATAGGACCAGGCCGCTTCCTTGCGGACGGCGATTTGCCCCGGTATGATCATCATCCTAGCTTCCCCGCGAAGTGTAACTTCAGCGTAAGTATACGCATCATGCAAATTCCGCCCGGTATTGGCATGAACCAATGACTGTAGGCGAGCAGTCCGCTGCCTGGAATGCGGATGAAGCAGCAAAAACATCCGCAGGTAATCCTTGTAGCTGAAGGCCAACGCTTTCGGCAGCTTGGCTGAAAGCTCGACACGCTCCCCCTGGACAAGCTTCCTCATGTCGGCAAGCGCAGCGACAGCCCCTTCCGCGAGCGCCCACAGGAACGTTAACCAGGGAGACATAAAGGTCAGTACGCGCTGGCCGGGATCCATCAGTGCCTCTACGGTGCGGATTGCGAGCCTGATTAGAAACATTTCAGCAAAAGCGGCACTATGGTTAGCTGCGCAGCTGTCCAGCCCGTAGATCACATATTCAGCTTCCTGGTTGGCAAGCATATGCGCGCGGTTATGGGCTTTTTCATGCGACAATCCTTCAAAGGTGCGATACGTAAATTTGTTCAGCACATACTCGCTCACATAGGCCTTGTCCCGGGCGCCAAGCAAAGCACCCGTTATTTCGTCAGCCAGTGAAAACGCCTTGCTGCCCGCCGCATCGACTTCCATATTAGCCGGCTGGTCGCTTTCCTGAACCGTATCGATCTGTTCCCCGGCATAAAGCTGATAATGGCCTCTAAGCTGCCGATACTGCTCCTGATCCTCCCCCGGACACTGATAGAGAAGGTCCTGCAGCTGGCCAAGCACTTGCTCCGTTCGTTCCTCTTCCGCCGCTTTTTGCTTCTCGGCCTCTGCTTGCTGCTGCTTTCGCTTTTGGTCGAAAGTATTCCATATGCTCCATTGGTCATGGGAAGTATTTCTCCATGCCTCTGCTAACCGAACAAGCCTGCCGTGAATGTTGACGAAATCGCTCCCGGTCGCAAGCTCCATCGTCCGAAAGCTGGCTCGCAGGGCACCGAACTGCCCTACCGCTTCAGATGCTCCGATTTCCGTATCGGTGAAGAAGGAACCGGGATAGACAGGTATGCTTTGCTCGGCCGCCTCTTGCGCCTCCTCCGTTTTTCTGCGAAGCTGCTCATTGATTTCCCTGGCTTCGCGCAGATGTGTGCCAGCCGAATCCTGACGGCTGACCAGCCAGTCATAATGCTCCTCCAGCCTGCTTTCCGCCTCGCCAATTAATTCCCAATAACGGAGCAATCGCTTTACTTGCTGGGAAAGATCGCTCACGCGCTCAGACAAGTTGTGAATCGCTTCCGTCAATCTGGCAATTTGCTCGCTGATCTGCCGCATCGCCTCCACAGCACCGGGATTAGGACCGGCCTGCATCGACAAGGCAATAAGATGGAGCTGCTGCTGCAGCTGATTGCGATTGGCGATCAATCCGGACCGTTCTTCCTCCGCTGCCTGAAGCTCCTTCCGAATCACCTCCAAATCCAGGATACCGATTTGCTCGGCTAGCTGATGCAGCTCCGAGAAATTCGCCATCAGCTGCTGATAGACGGTACCGCTTCTCCCCTGCGGAGCAAGCATCTGCTGCAAGTCTTCTCCGGCTTCGTCAAGCTTAGCCTCCCGTTGGCTGATCAGCGCTTCCAACTCTTTCAAGGATGAGCGAAGGGTTGAGCCGCGGCTCAGTTGATCCGCGACACCTTCGTCCAACCAAGGTTCCATGATGAGCAAAACGTATTCCACTGGCGCCCGATACTTCATCTCCTCAAGCAGCTGCGCCTCGAACAAATTCGGATCGGCAAGCGAACGATCCATCCGAATATGGGCTTCTCCCAACGCAATCGGGGCTGCTGACCAGAATGAAGCCGGCTGAAGCGAGGACATGTTCGCTTCCAGCACTTCTCGAAAGGCTGCTTCAGCCGGGAGTTTGCTTGCGCCGTACAGCCCATATGCCTGCAGCTCCTGGTCATAGACGGACAACGCCGAGCGGACCGCCGCCTTCAAGGCTGCTTCCGCTTCGCGTTCGGCTGCCCATACCTTGCCCAATTCAAGCAATACGGCCTGTGCGAACAACAGCGCGGACAAGATGATCATCACCATCACCGAAACAGCCCCGGACTGCCCGCGGATCAGCCCCTTCCATCCGTTTCCTTTCCTGCGATCCCTATTTCTCATGCATGAACCTCCTGCAAGCATGAAGCTTCATTCCTCTGCATCATGAATAACTACCGTAATGCCGCTTGCTTCCAGCTTGCGCAGCAAGCGGTCGGGCGGGCCAACCTTGCCCGTCTGACCAGTCCGACGGAAAAAATGCCAGACCACGGCCGTGACCTCGGGATGTCTCTGAATGAGCTCCGCATCTTTGGGCAGCTGAATCTCTTCGAGCTGCTTCGCGGTAAAAGTCAAGTACGCCTGATGGACAACGCCGTTCGCATCAAGCGCATCTATTCGCCTCATGCCGTGAGCGGTTTCGAATTCGGTCTCCTTCCCGCCGACTATCGTCCGCAAATAGGCGGCTGCCTGATCGTGCCGGGCAAAGGATGCAGGCTCCTCCCTTCCAATAAATCGGGCAATGGCCGCACTGGCCCGCTGATGGTTTATTTGTCGATCGCCCAGTGCCCTGCCATAGCGGACAGCCAGATCAACCGACCGCACAAACTCGGCAGGCTCAACGATGACGGAGGCCGCTCTTAAGGAGTAACGAAGTTCTTCGCTGCTTGGACGCAATATGACTGGCAGCGAAAGGGCCAATTCCGCTTGGACGGATCGGCGAAGCAGCGTATTGGAGTAGTGCAGCCGCCCTTGCAGCGTGTCGGGCAGATGGGCCGCCGCCCGGACAAGCTTGCCGGACGGCCCTTCCCTGCCCTCGCTCCCCTGGTGGGGCAGATGAATCGCTGATGGGATTTCTCCGGTCAGCAATTTGAAAATGCCGATAATGCCATCAGCGCCCAACCGCCAATACAAGCTGGTTCGCGGTTCGGCGGGAACGACGCCGGTTCGCCATTCGCTCGCAGGATGATTCCATGCAAACGCCGTCCGTTCCACCGTTTCATGCGCCGTCTTACTCAAAACAATAAAGTGGTAATAGTACAATCCCGCAACCAAAAAACATGTAAGGCTAAAAACCGCGACAGGAACTAGAATCGATGATTCGAGCGTAAAGCTGCCCTGCTCATTCCTGGCAAGTCGCCGCCAGCCGATTCGCCCCGCCATATTACGAGCCCCCTGGCTCGAGAATCGATTCGCTGTCCAGCTTGTCCATCTCTGACTGCGTATTCGTAAACAGCGTATTGACCCACTCAATGATCCACTTGCGGAACACGATGGCAATAGCAACGAGCACCGCAATAATCAATAAAATTTCCAAAGTGCCCAGCCCATCCTCCTCCTTCCAGAAACGCATCCAGCCTGCATACAGCTTGTCTCCCCATTTCATCCGATCCCACCTCCTTGCATCATCATTACGGCAGGCGCTCCTACAATGAGCAGCACTGCCACAAATATGAGCAGCATTGGAAAGAGAAGCTTGGAGGAGGCCTCCTCCCCCAACGTCCTCGCCAACAGCTTCCGCTCCTCCCACATCTTGACCGCCAAAGTCTGCAGAGAGTAAGCCAGTTCCGAGCCTCCCCTTCTCTGATGGAGCATCAGAGTATGGACAAACAGCGATACTTCCTGCACCGAGCAGCGCCGGGCCAGCCAGTCCATCGACTCGGTGAATGAAGCGCCATTGTCCATCCGATGATGGGCTTCCTGCATAATGTCCCGAAGCAGAGAGCGCCCTTGTCTGTCAGCTGCATCCTTCTGCGCGCATGTTGCCAGCGCCTTCCTCAGTGTTTCTCCTGCTTCCAGCATTAACGTCAGCTTGGAGAGTACGAGCGGGAGCTCGATCCGAAGCGCTCTACGGTTGTGCGCAATGCGCTGGTCCAGCGACTTCAATGCCAGCATCGGCAACAGCGCCAGTACCGCCGCTGCAATAGCAAGCAATGAAGCTGCAAATCCTGATGCGATGTAAAGGACAATACCGGTCACTCCCGCTAATGCGAACAGTCTCAGCTTCTGACGGGCATATTGCTTGGATTGCTGATGCGCTTCTCCAACGTCGTACAGAAGCATCATTCTTCGGTAGACGGCCTGCTCCCAATTATCGAGCCAGCGTCTAATCATGCTTGCCCCTCCTTCTGCTTTTGCCTTACATGTGAATCCGGGTAATGCGGATCATAAGCACTACAGCCAGAGCAATCAATGCCAAGGCGCCTGCCATGACCATCCAACCGATTCCGCTGTACAGCGGCGCCATATAATCGGGGGATGCCGCCCTCAGCAAGCCGACGAATACGATCGGCGCAAGCGCAAGCATCCTCGCCTCCAGCTTCTTCTGGGCAATCAGAACCTGGATTTCCTGACTGACCCTTATCCGCTCGCTGATTGCGTATGCAGCCCGCCGGGCAACTTCAATCAGGTTGCCGCCGCTGCGTTTGCAGATGCCGAACACTTCGGCGAACTCCCGAATCTCCTCAATGCCGGTACGGGTCGCGAAGTCTCTCAATACCCTTTCTGCCGTATCCCCGACCGCCAATCTGCCGACCATCACCTTGACCTCACGGACGATCGGCGTTTGCGGATTGCGGTACAGCAGCTGGAGATCGTTGTAAGTTTCCTGCAGCGCACTCTCGACAGAACGCCCTGCGGACAGAGCCGTGGCCATGACATCCAGCATTTGCTGAAACTGGCTGGCCAAGCTGTCCTGGATTTGCCGCTGCCGCCAGTTGCTGTACCAGCGAGGCATCAACCAGAGGGCCGGCAAGAACAGAAACGCTGCAAGCCAAGCGTCGAAGAAAAGCAAACCAGCGCTAATGGCCGCAATACCGCCAATGGCGAGTACTCCTGCCCATTCCCACAGCTGCAGCGGATAGCTTCGGTAGTCTTTCACCCCATCTTCACCTCCCGAGCTCCTGCCCGCCGCCGCTCTCATCACCCGTATGCTCGGGGAGCGTCAAGTCTGCCAGCTCCAGCTTTCTCCTGCGCATCAGAGCGTTCCCGCTTCTTCGCAGCCTGCCATCGCTTCCACTAACAAACAGCGGGCTCATTTGAACTTGCCCGGCCAAGCAGCCTGCTACCTCGCATATCTCCATCACTTTCCTTCTGCCGTCCGGCATGCGGGCTAGGTGGATGATGATATCGATGGCTGACGCGATCTGGGCGCGGATCACCTCAACCGGAAGCAAGGCACCGCCCAGCACCATGGTCTCCAGCCTGCTGATCAGGTCCTCCGGACTATTCGCATGGCCTGTCGACAGCGAGCCGTCATGCCCTGTATTCATCGCTTGCAGCATATCCAACGCCTCCGCTCCGCGAACCTCGCCGACGATGATGCGGTCCGGGCGCATGCGAAGCGAGGCGCGGATCAGGCTGCGGATGTTGATTTCCCCCTTGCCTTCCGAATTGGGGTTGCGCGTCTCCAGACTGACAAGGTTCGCGACGTTGCGTATTTGCAGCTCGGCGGCATCCTCGATGGTAACGATGCGGGAGTCCGGCGGAATGAAATCGGAAAGAGCGTTCAGAAAGGTCGTCTTACCCGACCCCGTACCGCCGCTGACAAAGATGTTGTACCCTGCCTGCACGAGCGTCTTCAGCCAAGCAGCGGCTTCCTCTGTCAAGGAGCCAAGCTCGACCAGCTTGTCCATGCGCAGCGGTTCCTCCGGGAACTTGCGGATCGTCAGCACCGGTCCTTTCAACGCGACCGGAGGGAGAACGACATGCACCCGCGAACCGTCAGGAAGCCGTGCGTCGACAATCGGTTCGGATTCGTTGACCGTGCGATTCACCTGACCGACAATCATCTGAATAAGGTCCTCCAATCGTTCCTGGCTCTCGAAGCGATCTGCGATCTGAAATGTTCTCCCGCTGCGCTCTACAAATATCTCATCGTGCCTGTTGACCATGATTTCGCTCACAGCGGGATCATCCACCAGCGGCTGCAGCACATCCAATCCGCGAAAGGATGCGTAGATACGCTCGATCAGCCGCTGCTTTTCCTCCAACGTAAGCGCAGCCCCCTGATCGCTGTCGAATACTTGGCGTTCAATGAGCTTCAGGAGCGCTGTCTCGGACAACTCCCCTGCTTCCATCAGCCGACTGCGCACCGATTGCTTGAGCACAATCCACAGCTCGCGATCTGTCATACCGACACCATCCCAGCACGCGTGGAGAGAGCAGGAACGCCGACGTTCTCCCCGATGGTAATGCCCGGAGCTGCTTGGCTGCCTATGCGAGCTTCCACCAGCTCGGCTAGCCTGGACGCGGCTTGCATATACACCGCCTGCTCCTGCAGCAGCCTCCCCCGATTGCATTTCCAGGCGGGCACGTAGGGCAGCGCCGCATGCAAGCGGAATGACAAACGTTCATCGAGCTCATCAGCGGCATGCAAATCAATTGCTTTCCCGTTGACAAACACCCACGCCTTCTCCGGGCGGCGCCCATGCTGCAGCGGAGCTCTTTCCAGCAGATGAGCGGTTTTTTCGCGGCAGCGTGTACTCCCGTCCACCATACAGATAACGGTGTCGCTTATTCCCAAAATCTCATGCACATGCTTGTGCCAGGCGCTGGGCAGGTCAACAATGACGAAGTCATATTGCAGGTTTTCCTGCAGCATGCGGCGCAGCTGCAGAAGTTCTTTCCCGCCAAGCGCAGCGTAATCCTCCGGGTGCCGCAGCGGCTTGATCCAGTCGCAGGGAATTTCATGCATGCGCGCGATAGCCCTCGTCAACGCTTCTTCCGCACAGCTCGTACCCGCTTCCGTTCCATTGGCTTCTCGGGAACGCATAATGTAGAGCCATTCCGCAAGCGGATCATCCTTGCCGAACACGGGCAGGGAAGGGGTATCCTCCATATTGAAGTAAAGGACCTTCCGCGTGCGGCTCCACACCTTCGCCAGCGTCAGCGCCAAGGTTGTCTTCCCTGTTCCTCCCGCTGCTGAAAACACCGCCACCATCCCCCCTTTCCCCGCAAGTTGACCGATTTGCTTCCGGCAGACAGCGCCCGGGCTTGCGAGGGACTGTGCGTGCTGCCGCACTTGTGCCAGCAGTGTCGGAACCGGCTGATAAGCATACACCGTGCGCAAGTTTGCAGATTGTGCAACAGCAGCGTTGCTTGCTTGCGTATCCGGCTTCTCGTTCGCCAACACCAGACACTCTTGCTGTCCACCGAGTTTCTCCATAACCGGAAGAAAGCTGGGCGCGCACAGACATACATCCCACAGCGGCTTGCCGCCGACATAGCGCTCAAGCTGTTCTGCAGTCGCGAAGGATGTTACCTTCAAGCTCCTGCACCACTCCGAGTGCGTATGCACATAGTAGGCGAAAGCCTGCACAAACTCCCGATCCTCTGAACAAAGCAGCAAGTGGATCACACGATTACCGTCCACGGCCTGACATTCCTCCTCTCGAAACAACAAAAAAAGCACACACTGATAGCCTTCAAAGGCATCAGCGGTGCTTCCGCTTTGTTGTTTATGTAATTGTGAATATTCCAATAGTCGAAACACCATCAGTATAGCGCAACTTCCATACCTTGGCAAGAGCCTTTATACAAAAAAAATGGATTACTTGACTTGTTCACCTTCTGCGCCGGACCGGGTTCCAAGCGGATGCAGCACATCCAGCAGCGGCCCCAACGCGGCGTCCAGTCGCGAACCCGCTTCCTTCTCGTATTGAATCAAGCTCCCCCGCCAGACAGCCTGCATGACAGCTGTGTGCGGTACGTTCGGAACTACTGCGGTCGGACGCGCCGGCAGTGTGTTCAACCACGGCTTGATGAAGCCCGCGCCGGCTCTGTTGGCAACCCAATAGACTGGCACGCCGTGCCGGACATACGCTTCAAGCTCCTTCGCGTGTCCTTGCGCTTCCATGCTGCCGGCTTTGGCAGGGAACGGGTCCACGTTACACACAACCGCCGATACGCGTGGCAGCAGCTCCTTCACCGCCGTGTCCCCCCAGCGTGTGCCCGCATCGGCAAGCACAAGCTCTTCCTCGCAAAGCTCCAGCATGCGGCGAAGCTGAGCGGCGTCCGCTTTCATCGCGGCAGGGCGCTCATAAGGCAGCGGGTACCAAGAAGTCCCGAATTGCCGCCAGCGCGCTGCCGGTCGAAGCCCGTCCTGATCTAGCGCCCGATCACAAAGAAAGCGATAGCCCCTGGGACTGCGCTCCTCTCCATTGAGCATTCCGAATAGTTCGGCTCTTCCGCCGGGCATCTCGACGACCCCGCATTCCACTCCGCGGCGCGCCCAAGCGGCAGCCAGCGCAAGCGTGATAAACGTGGCGCCGGCACCCCCATACAAGCTGCCGACCAGAACCAGGGACGTGCTGCTTCCCTCATGCGGTTTGACTGACGGCATAGCGAGCTGCTGCATTTCGAGATCGTCAAAGGCGCGCCAGGCTTCTCCGGCAGTTCGATAGCGCAGCTCCGGGTCAGGCTGCAGCAAACGGTGAAGAATGGTCTTCAGGCCTTTAGGCACTTGACTTTGCTCGAAGGCAAGCCCAGCCCGCCCGCTCCGTGCATGCCCGCCGCTCAATAAATAGTATAGCAGCCCGCCTAATTGATATAAGTCGCTGCGTGCATCCACTGGTCTGCCAGCCAGCTGTTCCGGCGAAGCGAACCGGGGAGTGCCGAACCGACCGAGCGTCGCGTTCATCGCCGTGCTTTCAAGCTGTCCGCCGCCTTGCCGGCCCGCGATGCCGAAATCAATCAAGCGGACATAGCCCTGCCTGTCCAGCATGACATTAGAAGGCTTGAGATCGCGATGCATAATATTCGGCCCGCTCTCGTGCAAATAGACAAGCAACTCGCTTAACTGCTTCCCGATCCGTGCGATTTCGCGTACCGGCAGCGAGCCGCCCAGCCGGAACAACCGCTGTTCCAGCGTCTCTCCTTCCACATATTCCATAATGATGATGCCTGCTTCCCCTTCACTCCAAACATCGATCACATCCGGCAAATAAGGATGATCCAGGGTGACAAGCACCTTCGCTTCCCGTTCCCACATAGGCAGCGGCATACCGCCTCCATGAACCAGCTTGGCTGCGCGCAGCTTGCCGTGCAGCTTCAGATCACGCACCAGGTAGACACTGCCTGTGCCGCCTTCGCCTAGCTGACGCAAAACTTCGTAACGCTCCCCAAGCAAGGAACCGATCTTCTTCATAAATGTCCCCCCTCTGTTGAAAATGGCACATTTTTCCTCGATTATAGCTTGCATTCCGGACTGGCACAACCCCTTCCCGGTTTGGAGATATGCAGGTTTAGGGATTACATCGCGCAATCAGGAGCATCCTGCCGCAATTGTATATCCAATGGGGTTCACTTCCTGCCACCCTTCTTCCATCCACCACACGCGCTGCGAGGAAGACTTATGCCGGTTTTCATTTCCGGCCGTCCCCTGTATACTGACAATCAGACAAACAAAAGGAGTGGATATGGAGTATGTCCCAGCCCGCTACGGATGACAAACGGAGCAAACTGTTGAAAAAAAGCATTGATTCGCTCATACAGACTGGCAATCATTCCGGTTTGGACGCGCATCAACAGCGGCTCATGAACAAATTTCTGAAAGAACTGCATCATGCCCAACATGCGAAATCGTCTACCTGATCGCTAATCCATCTTCCAAGCAAAAAAGCTGACTGCGGCGCAATGTCCGCAGTCAGCTTTTCTATCTCAAGCTATATTTTCTTTTTGCTGTTGGGTCTCCTGCGTCGGCGGCTGTTAATCTTCCGCCGGAAGTGGCTGATCTTGGCATACAGCTTATCGTTCTCGTGATGCTTGAACAACTGTACGCCGGGTGCAGTATTCGCCTCCAAGAGCCAGACCTTGCCGTCTTGATCGACCGCCAAATCCAGACCAAGGCAGCGGAGCCCCGGATAAGACTCACTGAGCGCCCCCGCCACATGACGGGATATGGCAATCAGCTCATACTCAATTTTCTCGATCCTATCCTCATCGAAATCAGTCGCAGTCGCCAACGCATGCCGAACCGTAATCGGTTCGCCGCCGCGCGTCCGATTCGTCGTGATCTGTGCCGGCGGGGCCATCTTGCCCATCGCACCCATGCAGTGCCAGACAGAGCCCGGCTTCATAAGCAACACACGGAAATCGATCAGCCGATCCCCGTTGCGGATTAATTCAATGCCTTGCTGAGCAACGTACCTTCGCCCGCGCTTGCGGTGCCGGATCACTCGATACAAGGCTTGCAGCGTAGAAAAATTGCGAACAGGATAGCCTTGCTGATCCAGCGTAAGCTGCTTGTTCGAGCGGGATACTTTCATAACGCCTCGTCCGCCCATGCCGTGTTCCGGTTTGACGTATACGGTATCGAATTCCTCCAATAAATCGCGCAGTGATTGAAGGGAGAGCCGCTCCATCCTCGGCAGTGCGTCTTTCAGCAGCAGTTCATTCATCAGGGCGGAGTGCTTTTCCCATTTGCTTGAGACATACAGCCGGTGTCTCGGTTCCATCCTTATCGCCCTCCTTGGGTTATACTTATGCGAAGGGCGGCTGTACGGTTTGGGCGGTTAGACAGTTTGCTCCGATGATTTGGCTGCAATGGCGTCCGCGACCTGCTGGCCATGGAAGCGTCCGTTCTCAATATATATCACGTTCGCACGACTGCCGGCGGCGACAACCCCCGCGATATAGATGCCGTGCACGTTCGTCTCCATCGTCTCCGGGTTATAGGCCGGCTGACCAGTCTCCGGATCTGTCTGTACGCCCATGTTCCGCAGAAAGCTGCGGTCCGGACGAAAGCCGGTAAGCACGAGCACATCGTCATTAGGAATTTCCTCACGCGTACCGTTCCGGCTGACAATAATCGTGGCGGGGGTGATTTCAAGCAGCTCTGTTTTCCACAGCATGTTGATTTTCCCCTTCTCTGCCCTGCTAAGGAAGACTGGTTTCACCCACGATTTCACACTCTCAGTCAATTCCTCTCCGCGATAGACGACCGTAACATCGACGCCGGCGCGATACAGTTCAAGCGCGGCATCCACGGCAGAATTCCGTCCGCCTATAATGGCAACCTTGCGCCCGACATACGGATGCGCTTCGCGGAAGGTGTGCGCCACCTTCGGCAGATCCTCCCCGGGCACGCCCAAATAGTTCGGCCAATCGAAATAGCCTGTCGCCACGACCACATTGGCTGTCTCATACCGCGCCGCGATGCCATGCCGGTCTTCCGTGTGCACTTCGAATGTCTGGTCCTCTCTTCGAATGACCTGCTTGACCTCCTCGTAGGTACGGACCCGTATCCCGCGCCGGCGAACGACCGTCGCATAATATTCCAGACCTTCCCGGCGGGATGGCTTGTCATTCGGCGTCACGAAGGGAACGCCGCCTATCTCCAACAGGTCAGGGGTACTGTGAAATTGCATAAATGTCGGATATTCATAGATCGATTGCACGATGCAGCCTTTTTCGATCACCAGCGGCTCGATGCCTTTGTCCTGCAGCGCTGCAGCGGTTGCCAAGCCGCACGGTCCTGCGCCGATAATAATCGCTTTTTCCATGGTTCCGCCTCCCCTTGATGTCTCGATTTCTCTTAATCTCTTCCCTTCTAATCTCTTACCTTCGCCCATGGCCGGTCATTGAACCATTCCAAATCTGCATGTACATCATAGGCGCGCTCAATCAAGTCGCTCGTGACAACCTCATGCTTCGTCCCTGCCGCCTCAATCCGTCCCGAACCGAGCAGCAGCACATGCGTAAATAAAGGCATAATTTCTTCGATATGATGCGTGACATACAAAAATTGCGCTCCTCTATCACTCATTAGCTGCAAATCAGCCAAAAAACGCTCGCGTTCATACAAATCCAGCCCGGAGCATGGCTCGTCCAGTATCAGCAGCTCCGGATTTGCCATCATGGCTCTGGCCAGCATCACCTTCTTGCGCTCGCCCTGGGACAACGTCCCGAGCGCTTGATCGGCCAAATGCCCGATTCTCAGCTCGGAAAGCAACGATCTAGCACGATGTTCTGTCTCTTCTGCCACGGCTTGATAAAGCCGCAGGTAGGCATGAACGCCGCTGGCCACTACTTCCCATACCGGATCGCGCAAGGCGAGCTTATCCATCAGCGATTGGCTGATGTAGCCGATGCGCTTGCGCACCTCCCGTACGTCGCATTGACCATAGGTCTCGCCGAGCACTTGAACGGTGCCGGATGTCGGAAACAGATAGCCGTTAATCATTTCCAGCATCGTCGTCTTCCCGGAGCCGTTGCGGCCAAGTATGACCCAATGCTCGCCCCGGTTCATCGTAAAGGTAACATTCTGCAATATGGTGCGGTTTTCCCGCTTCCAGGTGACCTGATCGAACGCAATCATGACATTAACCCCTTCCGAAATCATCGCTCCCCGGCAGACGCTCTTGCTTGCTGCCCGATCGGACCTGCGCCAGTTCGAGCAGCAGCGCATCCGGGATCGGACCGTTATGCAAAGCAACATGCTCCGGCTTTGAAGCATACAGCAGCTGGTACATATTGAAACGGCCGACCACACTGGATGTGTGCAGGTAAATATGGTCGGGGTACCACCCTCGATCCACCATATGCCGCACAATATCAAACCCAGTAGGTTCGCCCCAGCCAAGATCGTGATCAAGCGATAAGATATGCACGGCGTACGACTCCAGCAGCAGCAGGCATTCCTCCGCGCTGCGGGCCAATGTGAATCCATCAGGGCAGCGTCGCTGATCGTCCACATACACATTCAGCTTGCCATCCATCCAAGAGTCGCTCCCTTCCCCGGCCGTGTCAAGTTATCCAGGCATGCAGCAGTTCCAGCTCATCCCGGTGGTTCCGTTCCGCCGTTACCGGCGTCTCCAGCACCATGGGCAGCTGCTCCGGCCAAGCGCTGCGCAAAAATTGCCTAAATCGCTCCTCGCCAATAGCCCCGAGTCCGATCTGCGCATGCCGGTCCCTTCTTGCCCCATGCCCGTACCGGGAATCATTCAAATGCACGGCAGCCACATGCTGCATATACCCAAGCTGCTTGCCGCGCTCGAACGTCTGTGCCCAATCGTCTTCCTGCCAAAGTCCGCTGGCAAAGGCGTGGCACGTATCCAGGCAGAAACCGATCCGGTCCGCATGCCTCGACAGTTGACGAATGTGTACATGCTCTTCAAAAGCCGTGCCTTTCTCTGCGCCTTCTCCCGCCATATTTTCCAGCAGCAGCAAGGCTTTCCCTTCGAACCGATCCAGAACCTCATCTATACATTGTAAACTATTTTTATAACCTTGCAACGGGTCTTTATTATGAAATTTGCCAAAATGAACGACGACTCCCAGGGAACCGCAGGCTTCCGCAATAATCAGGTCATTGACAAGCGAAGCAACCATGCCTGCCCGCTGCTCGTCCGGTACCGCAATGTTGATCGGATAGGCCGAATGGGCAATGGAACGAATGCCGTGCTCCTCGCAGTACTGGCGGCAGCGCTCGGCATCCTGTTGGTCGAAGGAAAGCTTCAGCGCAAGGCTGCGCGGATTTTTCGGAAAGTACTGGAAAGCCCTGCCTCCAAGCTGATGAGCGAACCGCGCAGCCTCTTTATAGCCGCGCCTGGTGCTGACGTGACTGCCGAACAGCATTGGTCATCCCCTCCCTTAACGCTGGCATTCCGGACAATAAAACAGCTTGCGCCCGGACAGACTTTCTTTCATTATGGCAGTGCCGCAGCGGGCACACGGCTCACCTTCCCTGTCGTAAACCTGGCAGCGCTCATCAAATCCGCCTGTTAAGCGGTCACCTGTATACAGCGGGTGCTCCATGTAACCGCCATATCGAACGGCTGCCAGCAGAACGCGCTGGACAGAGGCATAAAGACGTTCCCAGTCTTGCCGGACAAGCGAGGGACAAGTTCTCGATGGACGAATACCGGCATCGTAACAGATTTCGTCTGCATAACAGTTCCCGATCCCGGCGATGACCTGCTGATCTACAAGCTGCGACTTGAGACGTCCCCGCTTCCCTGCCATGCGATTCATCCATTGTTCCAGGGACATGGCCGGCTGAAGCGGTTCCGGACCAAGCGGCTGGAGCCGTTCCTCAAGAGCGGATGCATCCAGCAGATGCAAGTACCCCAGCCGCAGTCCGATGAAATAGAGCGAGCCTTCCCTCGTGTCCAGGCGCACTTGGATCGTCCGTTCGGGGCGGTCCGCTTCTGAGCCCCAGAACATCCAGCCGCCCAGCATGAGATGCAGCAGCAGATGATCGCCCGAATCAAGGTCAAAAATCAGATGCTTTGCCCGTCGCCGGATGCTGTTCACTGTACGTCCCCGAACACGCCGGGTGAATGGTTCTGGCGGTACGTTCAATGATTTCTCGCGGCCTATGTATACATCTGCAAGCGTACGTCCAACGAGCTGTTCCGCCAACAGCCGCCGATACGTTTCCATCTCCGGCAATTCCGGCATGGCTTTGTCCGCTCCTTTCCTGACTGCCGTTGTCTGTACTCCCGTTAAGAAGTGCAGATTGCGCCAAGCGCACGACAAGCTCATGTGTTACAGATACGCAGACAGTCCCGCCGACTGCGGCCAAAGCCAATCGTCTGCGGGACTGCCGGTTCTGCTTAGGTTGCCCTAGGCAAGCGCAATTTATGGATAAATTAAAATGGTTGCCCATACAAGGAAAAGGTCTAGCTGGTCCTCCTCCGATTCGGCCGCGGAACACCTGCTTATCCGGTTTGCTCCTTGGACGCTGCGGCCTTCCTTCGCAGCCGCTCTACACGTTTAACCAAGTCGGCAAGCTGCGCCCGCTGCTTGCCGCCGTCACGTCCGCGGGCAAGCGTCATTCGACGCAGTGCCAGCTCCTTCGCTTCTTCCGCAACCTGCAGAGCGCGCGACAGGTCCTTGAGCCGATGCTCATAAGCCATGGCCAGCTGCACCCTGGCTTCGATCCCGTCGCTTGAAGCAGCATCATCGGCTTGCAGGCTTTCTTCCCACAGTTGAACAGCTGCTTGAAGCGCCCCCTTCTTCTTCAGAACTTGGGCCAGTTCAAGCTGCAGTCCCCGCCTTTCCTCAGGATGCAGTTCCAGTAAGTAAGCGTACGCTGCATCTGCCCGTGCTTGCATGCCTTGATTCTCAAACCATACGCCCGCCCTGAACACTTCAGTCGCTTCTAGCGAGCGGAAGGGCATCGTTCCGGCAGCCAACGCTGCAAAATGCGCAGCCAGCAAATTGAGCGTGAGGATATCCCATTCGTTGTGACGGAACACGCCTTCCAGTATGGCGGGCTCTTGTTCTGCCAAGTACTTCACATAAAGCTCGGGTGCTAGCGAGCCGGGCACATCCTCATGGCGGTAGACACCCAATCGTCTCTCCTCCACCATGCTGAGCCTGCAGGTGGGCAGCGTCTTGCGGTAAAGGCTTCGAGACGGGTACAGAAAGTCCAGGTGCGCGAACCGGTCGAGTCCGCTCACAGCCATTCGGTGCATAACGAAGCGATTGCGTACGACCGGCCAATCGAAGGTCCGGCCGTTATAGGTAACCAAATGTGTATACGATGCCAGCATGCTGTCCAGTTCATGCAGCATCGCACGCTCCTCGGCCGGATTGCGGATCAGCATCTGATCCACGATAAAAGCTTGTTGCCGGAAATAGCCGATGCCGACCATGAAGGGAACGTTCCCGGCGCCTACGCCGAGCCCCGTTGTCTCCGTATCCAGAAACAGCATGCGCTCATACAAAGGCGGGCCTTGCTCCTCACCATTCGGATCTTGTACAGGGTGCGCGCCATCTTGCCGGCTCGGCTTCGTTCCCGCCTTCCCGCCAGGCTTGACAGCTACCTGTTCCAGCACTTCCGCGAAGCCGAGCAGATCACCCAGCCTCGCATGGCCATGCACGTGGTCGAGCGGATATACGCGCCTGCGACGAATGAAGCTGCCCCGGGCATTCACGGCTAGATGCGCTTCAAAAGGCGTCCATTCAGGCAGCTCCTCTATGCGCGCCCCTTCGTCTCCCGAAGGAACGCGTTCGCCTGCCTGCCTCTTGATCGCCTCCGCTAACACGCTCTCTGCGTCAGGATTGGCCAACTCTGGCGCCTGTGCGCGCTGCCGCTGCTTGAACAGCTGATCGCGAAGCCTCATGCTCTCTCCTCCTTGGTCGCCGCCAACAGTTCCATGGCAAGCGATTTGCCGGTTAATCCCACTTCTTCAATCGGGCCTACGCAAGCGGGACAGCCGCTTATGCAAGTGCAGGCTGTTATGTGAGCCCGCGCCTTGTCCAGCAGCTCGCCATGCACCTCGTACAGTCGTTCGCTCAGTCCGATGCCGCCGGGATAGCGATCATAGAAGAAGATCGTAGGCCGCTTCGTATGCACGGCCTTCACCTGCGGCACAACGCGAATATCCAGCGGATCGCACATTAAATACAGCGGAGCTATATGTACAAGTACATTCGCCAAGCCGAGCAGGGCAAATTGGAGATCGTTCGCGCTGCGCCCCTCGCTGAACTGTTCGTCGAAGGAAAACCAATAGGAAGTCGTGTGCAATTCCTCCTCCGGGAGATGGATCGGACCGGCTCCGATATTCTCATGCGTGCCCAGCTTGATCTTCTTGAAGATCGTCGCCTTGGCGTTCACAGTCACCTCCCCGAAGCAGCGAGTCAGCACACCGTTTGTCTCTTCGCGATCCGTATGCAGCACCTTGAGCTGAACAGCTAGATTGGCATCTGTGTAATAATCCACGCTGACTTGTCGGACAAATGCTTTTTTCTCCTCGAAATCCAGCTTCTCGACTTGGTACTGAACTCCTTCATGCATGTATATCGCCTCCTCGTGCAGCAGCGTGGGGGCGCTGAAACGATCAACCTCGCCTATGACCCGGCTTCCCTCTGACATATCGATAATGACGAAGTTTTCCTGCGCCGCCGCCCGAAGCGAAACGTTATGGGCCGGGAATGACTGCTCCATCCAGTACCATCTGCCGTCCGCATGATGCAGCGTGCGCTCCTCCGTCAGAAATTCCAAAATATCGGCAATGGATGCGTTGCCGAACGACTCGCCCTGCTCGAATGGAAGCTCGTAGGCCGCGCATTTCACCTGATCCAGCAAGATCATCAGATTGTCCGGATGAATCAGGGCATGCTCGGGAGGACGATTGAAAAAGAACTGCGGGTTTTGGATCATATATTGATCGAGCGGGTTGCTGCTGGCCACCATGAAGGTAATCGAGCTTTCTTGTCTTCGCCCCGCTCTTCCCGACTGCTGCCAAGTGCTGGCAACCGTACCCGGATAACCGTTCAGCACGCATGCCTGCAGCTGGCCGATGTCTATGCCGAGCTCCAGCGCATTCGTGCTGACGACGCCGCGAATTTCGCCGTTGCGCAAGCCGCGCTCGATCTCGCGCCTCTGCTTGGGCAAGTATCCGCCGCGGTAGCCGCGAATGGACTTGGCCCCCAGCTCATGGCGAATAAGTTCTTGCAAATAGGTAAGCAAGATTTCCACACGCACTCTGCTGCGCGCAAAAACGATCGTCTGAATGCCCTGCCGCAGCAGCATCCCTGCGATCTTCTTCGTCTCGAGCACGCTGCTGCGGCGAATGCCCAGCTGGCGATTGACGACCGGCGGGTTGTAGAATACCACGTGCTTTTCTCCGGCTGGCGCACCGTTGTTGTCGACCAGTTCGGCCCGCTCGCCTATGAGTCGTTCCGCATGCTCCTTCGGATTTGCAATCGTTGCGGAAGCACAAATAAATTGGGGAGAAGAGCCGTAAAACCTGCATATCCGCTTCAAGCGCCGGATGACGTTCGCCACATGGCTGCCGAACACCCCTCGATACGCATGCAGCTCGTCAATGACGATATACTTCAAATTCTCAAACAGCTTGACCCATTTCGTATGGTGGGGCAGGATGGCAGAATGCAGCATATCCGGGTTCGTCACAACGATATGGCCTGCATTGCGTATGGCCTGCCGAACGGTTGGGGGCGTATCGCCGTCATAGGTATGCGTCTTGATATCCACATCCATGTAATCGACCATTTGCTGCAGTTCGGCCACCTGGTCCTGCGCCAGCGCCTTCGTCGGGAACAGATAAAGCGCCCGCGCTTCATCGTTGTCCAGAATCCCCTGCAGCACCGGAAGATTGTAACACATCGTCTTGCCCGAAGCCGTAGGCGTGACGGCAACGACATGATGGCCGGCGGCAATCGTCTCGAAGGCCTCGGCCTGATGCACATACAGCTCATCAATGCCCTTCTGGCGCAGCGCGTCTTGCAGCTTCGGATGGAGCTGGCTCGGAAATGGCGCTGTTCTCGCTGGACGCGGCGGTATCGTGTGCCAGCACGTGACGTTGGCCATCAGCTCGCGATTGGTCCTCACTTGTTCGATCCATTGTTGGATAGACGATACCTTCCCCGTAAGTCGATTCATATCCAATATCCTTTCCCCTATATGTAATAAGCGCTTACTTGCTGTCTCTCTGCACGCTTCATGCCGGCAGGCCGCTTCGCTCGCAATCCGTTTCCTCAAAAGCAGCCGCACCCACCTGTCTTCTCCTACTTATTTTACAGAATATACGTTCGCCTCGCAATGGTAACTTCGACTATCTCCCCAGCTCGAGGCCCATACAAAAAGGCCGTCCCAAGTCATGCGGTTGACTCGGACAGCCTTTGCTGCCTGCCTCTTTATGTGGCTGAATCGTCGTAATCATAGCGGAACCCGTCTTGCATAACCCTTGTCTGGCCGTCCTGCAGCGACCCGCCCTGATGCGGCGTCTGCTGCAGCTTGTTCAATACTCCTCTATAGTTTAACGCAGTCTGATAACTTACACCGTTGTTAATGCCTTCCTTCAATGCTTGCTCGATGACTGCCAAATCTTGTGCATCCAGCTCCATACTTACCGCCTCCATTATTCTCGTCCATGTCGTAGTGTAGGATGTGCGGCTGTGTTCTTTTCTATGCAAACATGCATGCAAACAGCGCGTGAACGCTTCATTTGCTTCCCTCCCCTCCTATTTGCTTAAATAGAGTAAGGACACAAATGAATGAAGGGAGTTGCCTGCAATGTCAGATCTAAAACAAATCAAGCAAATGCGCAATCCGGACTATCCGATTCTTCCGCTGTTTTTGGAGCGCTGGAGCCCGCGCTCATTCGAGATCCGGGAAATTCCCGAGGACGTGCTTTACAGCCTCTTCGAGGCGGCGCGATGGGCCCCTTCGGCCAGCAACCTGCAGCCTTGGCAGTTCATTATCGCCCGGACGTCGGAGGATAGAGAACGATTCCTTTCCTTTATTCTTGAAGGCAACACGCGCTGGTGCAAGCAGGCTTCCGCATTCGCGCTGCTCGTGTCAAACAAGCTCAAGCCGGACGGCGGCGACAACCGGAACAACGCTTTCGATGCCGGCACCTGCTGGGGTTATCTGGCGCTGGAAGCGGCCAATCAGGGGTTAGCCGCTCATGCCATGGCCGGTTTCAATGCGGAAAAAGCAAGAGAGACGCTCGCCATCCCGGAACAATACGAGCTGCATTGCGTGATCGCCATCGGGTATAGAGCATCTGCTGATCAGCTGCCCGATGATTTGCGGGAAAGAGAGGTGCCTTCCGGACGACGTCCGCTTGAAGAGACGCTGCATGAAGGAAGGTTTGGCGCTAAACCCGAATGAATGGCGGTTGCACGTTGATGATGGATGAGCGATTTCAGGAGCTAGTCCGCCCGGCATTCAAATATAGGGCGGCTCGTAGCCCTTCTTCCGATAGCCTGCGCGCTGGCTGATGACCCGCAAGTTCCGGTCCAGCTTCACATCCACGCCAAAGGACAGCTTGTGCCTGTGGCTGAACCGCACATCGCTCCACTTGACTTCGTAGCCATCCTCGTTTTCCTTGCAGGAAACGTGGATGCGCTGCGCAAATTGCAGGAAGGCCCGCACCCCGTCCATCCCTCTAGTTGCTTGAATGGCCGGATTGTCATCCTGCTCCAAAATTTCCTGCGATTCCATGCGGCCTTTGCAGACTAGTCCCACTTGAAATCTGCCGTCCTGCTCCACAATATATTGCCAGCGGAACCAGTTGAGTGTCGGTATCAGGTGGCAGCTTCCATAGATGCCGTAACGCTTCCGAAACGTAACGAGCGAATGCCGGTGATGCAGCGCGCGAAGCGCAATGTACGCGAAGGTACTCGCGTAGACAGCTGCAAACAAGGGGCCAGGCGGCCAGTCTGTCACTAGCCATGCCGCCAATCCGGCAGCATGAAGCCCGAACAGAAACGGCTCGTACAGACACAAGATGTCAAGATGCACCCACTTGCGGGTAATCGGCCGAAAGCACTGAACGCCGTACGCATTGAAAGCATCCAAAAATACATGAAAGCAAACGGCCGCCATTGTCCAGGCAAATAGATGCAGCCAGCCATCCTGTACGCCGAATATCCATGCCAGCGGCAAGCTGACCAGTACCGGCCAGACGAATAAGGCGGGCAAAGCATGCGACAAGCCGCGGTGATGCTTTAAGTACGCCGTGAAGCCTTTGAGCCTGGTCAAGGTATCGAAATCTGGTGCATGCGAGCCGATCAACGTGCCTGCCAAGACGGCATGCGCCAGCTGGGGCTGGCCCGCAACAACCGGGTCCAGCATCGCCAATCCGGCTAATGTCGCTCCAAACAGCAAGTGGCTGCCTGTGTCCATGTTTGCTCATTCTCCTTTCGGTTCCCTCGGGGGACTGCCATTTGGGTTCCATTATAAGTCGAGATTGTCACCGCAAAGCGCCTTTTTTGTTAACGGAGTGTCAGATTGCGAAGGAGATGCCGCCCTCATTCTCCCAGCATAGCGATGTACGGAGTGTGACATCTTATAAGTGGCCTGAATCGCTGCTGCAAGGAAGCGACGCCAACCCTTACCATATTCAAGGAGGATGCATGCCCATGGCAAAACCGGACAATCGCGCAGACAATGCGGAGAAACTGCAGGATATGGTACAGAATACATTGGAAAACGCCGAGGAAAGCGAAGAATATTTGGCAGAGTTTGCCGATGAGCTTCCCGCTTCCCAAGTAAGGCACATGCGCGAGAAGAATGAGCGTCGGCGCCAAAGTGTAGAAGGCTTCCGCGAAGAAATAAAGGATGAGGCGAGCGATCACTAACAGGCCATAATCGAGTAGGAGGGGGCGG
>NZ_BOVK01000013.1 GCF_018403685.1 Xylanibacillus composti | reverse complement strand
GCCTCGCGGCCGACACCCTTGCCCTTGGCTAACGGTAGGCGCTCGCCAGCCCCCGTTCGGGACTTTCACCCTAGAGATGACGCCCATGCTGGGCGTACCACCAATAGCTGCCCCCTGTCATCAATAGACTCGGGGCAGCTTGATTTTTATGGACGAAGCCAACATGCTTATCGTTGACTGTGGTGATCCGACAGGTCCGACCTATCGTACTCTCGTCGTGACAGCCGCATATGACCATTAGAGCTGCTTCCGTCGAAACTTGTACGAAATATCGTATAAATGGGACTGTCATAGCCGTTTATGACCCTCCTTCGTACGAAAAATCATACAAATGGGCGAGTTGCACGCAACGATTTGCGAGTTTTGTACGATAAATCGTACAAGCTACTCTCCCCTCCGGCTCTTGCGCAGTGCGATCAGAATGGTAAAAGCCAGACCGCCCCACAGCAGTACCGCGCCGAACAAGAACATGCCGATCGCCGCCCCCGTCATCTCCTCAGCACCTCCTGTTTGGGCCATCCCCACCTGCTTGCAATTCCAATGGCTGCGGCCAATGTCAACACCACAACGGTCCAGCCGAACGTTATTAACGCATGTGCCGGATAACCTTCATACGCTTGAATAAATTCCAGTTCAAAATTACGGAAGGACATGTACAACAGCACAAGGGGCGTCACGCCTTTGATCATCCAGTCCCACCAGCGGCCGATGCTGTAGTCTGATACTGCGTTGTTCTCTTCGCGCAGCACTGACAATCTGAAAAACCAGCCAAACAGCAGTACCTCCACCAACCCCGAGAGCACAATGCCGAAGCTGTTGATGAAATGATCAACAATGTCCAAAATAATCACACCAGAGCCAGTCGCATACAAGAGGCTGACCAGCGCGCAGACGCCGACCACCCGCGTTACAGCCGTTGTCCGCTTCATGTTGAACTTGTCCATGAACGCAGCAACGATCACTTCCATAATGGAAATAAGCGACGAAAATCCGGCAATGACGAGCGACAGGAAAAACAAGGCGCCGAACAACCCGTTGAAGGCCGGAAATGCATTGATGATTTGCGGAAACACGACAAAAGCGAGACCAACTCCAGCTCTTGCCGCTTCCTCTACGCTTACTCCCGTTGCTTGTGCCATGAAGCCGATCGCAGCAAAGACGCCGATAGCGGCCAAATACTCAAAACCGCTGTTGCTGAATGCCATAATGATCCCGCTGTTGTTGACCTCCTGTCCACGATCCATATAGCTGCTGTATGTGATCATGATCGCGAATGCAATGGACAGGCTGAAGAAGATTTGCCCGTAGGCGGCCAGCCAGACACTGTGCCACTCCGGGTTGTTCCCGCCTAACAGCGGCGGCAGAATCTTGGCGAAATCCGGCGTGAACAAGTGATTGAGCCCGCCCACCGCACCCGGGAGCGTCACCGCCCGGATAACGAAGGCGATCATCATCACCAGCAGCAGCGGAATAAACCATTTGCTCATGCGCTCGATCCCGCGCTGCACGCCCAAGTAGAGCACATAATAGATACCGGCCCATACTGCGAGCATTGGCAGCAGCACTTTCCACTGCATCCCTCCGAACTGCCAGCCCTGTTCCGTAAGCGCCTGCTCGGGCAGCCCGAGATGGCTCCCATACAGAAAAGCTTCTGTGTTCTCTCCCCAGCTCAAGTCAAATGCGTAAAAAAAATAGCTGACCGACCAGGCCACTATGGCTACGTAATAGGTTGTAATGACGAAGCAGATCAGCACCTGCCACCACCCTAGCCATTCAAATCGTCTGGACAGTCTGCGCAGCGACAAGGGCGCTGACCCCCGCGCAAAGCGCCCAATACCAAATTCGAGCAGCAATATGGGGATGCCGGCGGTAATCAAAGCGAAAAAATAAGGGATGAGAAAAGCTCCTCCGCCATTGGCATACACCACATAAGGATAGCGCCAAATGTTGCCCAGCCCGATTGCCGAGCCAGCCGCCGCCAATATAAAGCCTAACCGGCTGCCCCATTGGTCTCTCTGCTGCATGCTGATGACCCTCCTTCAGACCAGTACGTCCTGCGGCGCCTGCCGCATTTTCCCTTATACTGCCCTGTTCGAACCGAGCCTAGTCATCCTGCATCTTGCCGATATGCTTCAAGTGTCGCACCATACGAGCGCACGCCAAAAAACCTCGCAGGGCAGCTTCCCCGCAAGGCTTATTCGTTTCTCTCCTACAGCTCTAACTCTTGTACCGCCTGCTCCAGCACCGGATCGGTGATGCGGATGTTCAAATCATAGAAGGCAAAAGGGGCTTCTTCATACCGGCGAAGCTTCTCCACATAATGCTGCGAATCGTCCAGTATCGCGCCGATATCTATGCCGGCTTGCTCCTCCACGCTTCCTCGGAGCTTGTCAATCCCCGCTTCAAACAGCTTGATCGATCCGCTGATATTGCCATTTTCGAAATGATACAAGCCGACGGCTACCTGGAGCAATCCTTGGTAAAAAGGCTTTCTCCCCTCCTCGAGCCACAGTTCCTCCATCACCTCGTGACATTCGAAATAATCGCGCTCCACGTTGAAATACCGGAGGAAGGCTACATATAGCTTGTCATAGCTGCTCATGTCTGCTCCTTTTGCGCGCGCGCCAGGGAAGCACGAATTTGCTCGGACAGCGTCTTGAGGCCCCATATGTCTTCATTATCCCACAGCTCGTTGAACTGAAGCTGGAACGTCACCGCTTCGCGGATGCGATGATAGAAATACAGCTCCTGGATGTCAGACAAGATGGTGGAAACAAGATTGGAGCGATCCTCGAACAGCTGTTGGGCGCGTATGATCTCTTCACGGATGCTGGACATCTCCTCGTCCAGCTTGAATGCGGCCTCTGCCGCCTTCTTCAAGCGGATGCGCAGCTCCTTGGGCAGGCTTTCCCGATACTTATAGTTCAGGGAATGCTCGATCGTCGCCCAAAAATTCATCGCTAGCGTCCGGATCTGGATTTCTGCGAGCACCCGCTTCATGCCCAGCCCTGTCTGCACCGGATATTCCACGATCATATGGTAGCTGCGATAGCCGCTTTCCTTCGTATTCGCGATGTAGTCCTTCTCATAGACAAGTATCATGTCCTCCCGTTCGCGAATAATGGACGCTACCCGCTCAATATCCTCGACGAACTGGCACATGATGCGAATGCCAGCTATATCCTCAATACCGGTTTCCAACTTATCCATCGGCACATGCAAACGCTTGGCCTTTTCCAAAATGCTGGAGATGCGCTTTACGCGGCCGGTTACAAATTCAATCGGGGAAAACTCCTCGCGTTTTTTCAATTCTGTCCGCAGTGTCTTGAATTTCACCTTCAGTTCTTCCACCGTTTGCTCATAGGGGAGCAGGAATTTCCCCCAGTCTCTGCCATCCATACGCTTGCCTCCAATCGTCCTTCTCCAGAAGATGAAGATCTGGCCTCGCCTCAGTCCCCTTGCCCGGCATTTGCGCATGCCTGCTCAGCCCGGAGCGGATCAGCTTCGATTATAATCCATGATCGATCAACGATGGTCCGCCCCGACCGCCTCGGCAATCGATGCAAATCCGTCTTGCTTCATCAACGCCGCCAGTCCTTCGTTCAGCTGCTTGATCAAGCCTGGGCCATGATAAATAAACGCCGTATACACTTCGACGAGCGAAGCGCCGGCACGTATTTTTTCATATGCGTCTGCTGCAGCAAAAATGCCGCCCGATCCGATGATCGGAAGCTTGCCGCCCGTCAAGCGGTAAGCTTCCCGGATAACTGCCGTGGACTTATCCCTCAGCGGCTTCCCGCTTAATCCGCCGGCCTCTTCCCGATTGCTGTGGCGCAATCCTTCCCTGGACAACGTCGTATTCGTTGCGATAAGACCCGATACCCCGCTGCCGGCAATCGTCTCCAGCGTGTAGCCGAGCTCGTCATTCTCCAAATCGGGCGCTATCTTCACCAGTACCGGCTTCACCTCTCCGGCATAGCCAAGCGCCTTATGCTGCTTCTCCATCTCATCAAGCACAGCAGCCAATAGTTGAGACAAATCATCCCCGTGCTGCAGATTGCGCAGCCCCGGCGTATTCGGCGAGCTTATATTCACGACAAAAAAATCGCCATATGGATAAAGCGCCTGGATACAAGCCCGGTAGTCATCCGGCGCCTGCTCATTCGGCGTAGATTTGTTCTTGCCAATATTGACGGCTATCGGTATTCTGCGCTTCCCCAGCCGTTCCAAACGACGGGCCATCGCTTCCGCGCCTTCATTGTTGAAGCCCATTCGATTAATCAACGCCTCATCCGGAGGAAGACGAAAGCTGCGCGGCTTCTCGTTGCCCGGCTGCCCCTTTGGCGTTACAGTTCCGACCTCGATGAAGCCGAAACCGAGCGCGGAAAACCCGCGTACCGCTTCCGCATTCTTGTCCAATCCTGCCGCCAGTCCAATCGGATTGCTGAAGCGCAGCCCGAATTGCCGGACGGCCAAAGCAGGCTGTTCCTTCGTGCGATAAGTGCGGGCAAGCAGCTGTTCGACGCCCGGAACATGAGAGGCCGACTTCAGTCCTCCTATTACAAGATGATGCGCAGTCTCCGGCTGCAGCTTAAACAGCAGCGGCTTGGCCATATGGCGGTAAATCATTGATGCTTCCCCCGTTTCTCATGCCTGAAACAACTATTTCTGTTTCCGATCTCGAAGTTTGTCCTACCTGTCAGTTTATCGGAAATGCATGCAAAAAGGAAGAGATATTCGTCTCCTGATACTTGATGACATTGACAGGATGAATGCGGTTCCATTATGTTTAAATTATCCCGTCATGAAAGGAAAGATTCCTATGGCCAAGCGTAAACCAACGTACTTCGAACGGAGACAGCAGCAGGAGCAAGTCAATACGAAAGCCATTGCATGGATTGCTTCCGTCTTCGCTGTCCTCGTCATTGCGCTGTCCGTATTAATCATCTTGGATTGAGCAAGCTGACAGGCGTCACTGTTCAACAAAACTACAAGGGAGCTGCCCGAAGTCGGTTTCAACTTCAGGCAGCTCCCTTTTTACCGAGATGCTCTTTGTTTAATCGAACATTTTCTCCCGCAGGATCGCTGTTCGAGTGTCCGCATCCCACTGGACATCCATTCCAAACTCTTCACTGAAGAAACGCAGCGGCACGTAAGTGCGGCCATCCTTGGCATACGGCGCGACATCCATGAAGCGGCGATTTGGCTCTTCGCCTGCCGCTTCGATTGCAATCTGCGTGTCGTCAAGCTGCAGCGTCACAGATTTGTCATCCAGGCTAAGCTTCACTGAAGTGCCCTCAAATTCCACCTCATAGCCCAGCGCTTCCCCGATCGCGCGCACCGGCACCATTGTGCGGGCATTGGCGATTTCCGGCTGCGCATCGAATGTGACTACCTGTCCATTCAAGACAACGTGGATGCTGCCATTCGCCTCCACCTGTTCCGGGTGCGTATACAAAGACCATACTCTGACCTTGTTGTTGTAGCTGTCTGCAATCAGGATACTCCCGTCCCGCTGTACAGCCACGCCGCTAGGAGCATGCAGCCGGTTGAGGCCGTTGATGCCATTTTGATCGCCGTACTTCTCTTCCAATGCCCCTGCCAATGTGATCACTTGACCGTTGTGCAAATACCGGATCGCATGGTTCATGCTGTCGGCAATGACGAGGCCGCCTTCTGCCGTGACCGCTATGCCTCTAGGGGAATGGAACTGCGCTTGCAGGGCAGCGCCATTCACGTAACCTCCCGGGGCATACGGCTCGCTTCCCTGGTACATCGGATTACGCACAAGTCCCGCTACCGTTGAGACCGTTCCATTTTGCAAATCGATGTAGCGAATCAGCTGATTTCCCGTATCGCTCACATACAAATTCCCGCGCTCGTCCAATGCCAGTCCGGAAGGCTCATTGAAGGCCGCTTCTGCCAACGGACCATCCGCAAAGCTGCCGGCTGATTCTACATATCCTGGCGCCCATTCCATCAGACGTTCAGCCATCGCATTGAGCGTCGTAACGGTGCCGTCCGGCGTAATTTTGCGAATCGCATGATTCAGCGTATCCGCCACGTATACAACGCCGTCCGCAGTTACTGCGACGTCCGTAGGCGAATAAAACGCCGCCGCCTTGCCCCTGCCGTCCTCATCGCCCAGCACGCCGTTGCCTGCCAGGGTTGTCACTGTTCCGTTCGGCGTGATTTTACGTATGGCATGATTGTCGGCATCCGCTACATACACATTGCCGCGCGCATCCACGTCCAAACCATGCGGTTTGGAGAAGGAGGAAGCTTCGCCTGCGCCATCCAGCAGGGCGCCTATCGGCAATCCGCGCTCGTCCTCAAGCAATGTATTCCCCGCGAAGCTCTCTACAGTGCCGTTCTTCAGCTTTCGGATCAGCTGGTTATCCGTATCTGCGATATAGATCGTCCCGTCAGACGCAACGGCTACGCTTGCGGGGTTTCGGAACGAGGCGCTCAAGGCAGCCCCGTCCCTATCTCCGAATTCACTCGAACCGGCCAAGCTATTCACCTGAGACAAAATCTCACCGTTCGTGCCGCGCAGTCCTTCCGAAGGGGAAGCGGCAAACAAGGCAGATGGCCAACACAGGGATAGCGACAAGATGCTCACGATCATCTTCTTCTTTATCTTTTGCATGGAAAAGCTCCTTTGGTTCCATTATTTAGGGATGGATTAGCGACATCATCCTATATAGATTGATAATCAATTGTATACTGGATCTCCGACTTCGCCATAACTCGCCCGGTTTCATCAACAGCGATAATGATGACTCTGCCTGGGGTGTTGACCTGTACCTGACCCGGCTCAGATTTTACCGTTCGATTCATTTGACCAGACCCGTAAAGATCGTTGTAAATCACATAGCTTGCCGCTCCTGCTACCTCTTCAAATTCAAAGAAGAGAATGATTCCATCATAAAAGCCGGCTTGGGCATTGAAGTATCTGACAGGATTGAAAGCAGGAAACAGCTCGGTTTCGGCTACGACAGTCTGACCATCGTAGGCACGAACCAGGATGGCCAAATCCGTCGCGGCGAATTGCCCGGCCAGGTCAAACGACGTCCCCTCTGTCGTGCCTTTCCATTCATTGTTCACCCACACATCATACCGGGTAACCGCCATCGAGCCGTCTGCTACCCAGGACACATGGAGCGAATCCTCATAAACCGTGCTCGTAACAGATGGAACTTGCACATTGGTTATAGCTGTGTGGAAAGCCAGCTCGAACAACCCGCTGGAAACCCCATGACTGTTCCTGACCGCCCGCGGATTTGCCTGCAGAATATAATAGCTGTCCGCAACCAATTCCTGATCAAAGCTGACGATCACTTTCGTTCCATCCCCTTGTACTTCAGCACTCACACCCACGGTCGGGATGCCGTCGCTGGAAAGAAGGACGAAGCCATTGTCGATCTGGCTGACTGTCACAGGTTCATTGTAGGTAAGCGTGAAAATCGCATCAGTCGGCACAGCTTGCGAATTCTCAAACGGTGCGGATGATAACACATACGGTTTGCTGTAAAGCACGCCGGAATACATCCTGCCTACACCTGCTGCAACCAGCCCGCTTCCTTCGTCTGCATAAGCCGCAACCGACAAATAATAGGTGCGATTCGGCATGAGCCCCTCTTCTCTTTCACTCATGAGTTCATCGATATAGATGGTGAATTGAGAAGCAGCCGCTTCCTCAGCTGTTACGGATTCAGGCGTCAGCCAGAACCTCGTCCCATATTCGTCATACAGCTTGAACTGGTACTGATCCGCTCCTTCAATAGGCGTAAAAGTAAAGCCAAAGCCAGTTTCCGAGAATTCTAGCGGCGCAATCGAAATCTCATCGTCTGGCAGCACCAGATTGACGCTGTCTGCGCTGTCCACCCATGCGGCCTGTTGCAGATTCCGCGTATAGGCGCCGGCTTCTCCATAGTAGTACGCATTGTCAAGCACATATTCGTTCGACAAGAAATATAGCATCCGATACGATGAGCCTTCCGGCGCAATCACCTTGAATGGTACAGGAGCTGTTCCCGTGACGGCCACACTGGCAAAACCTGCTTGTCCTTGCTCGTTCTCTGCCAGCACATATACGGTGTCGCTTCCTCCGAGCTTGTTCGCGTGCACCTGCACCGTACCGGTCACCGCCACACCTGAGGCAACGGTAAGAGATACCTGCTCTACAGGTTCGTCTTCAGTCTGGTGCGGAAAATGGATAAAGCGGGCCTGCTCTGCATGTGCATAGGATACCATCGTGTCATCATGTCCGGCATATCCTTGCTTCAGCAGCAGACTGTCTTCCGGCAATTCCGATACGATGCTGTATCCGACAACGTAGCTGCTGCCATACCGGTTCACCCGCAGGTTGTAGCTAGCGGCGGTCTCGCCTTCCGCTATGTCTACAAACGTGTAGTTCTCTAAGGAAACATCCGCTGCTTCATCCATAATCGGTTGCCGCAGAGACCATTCATACTCATAGCTGTAGCGCGCAAACACCATGACGCGCACTCCGCCAGCTGGCGCGGGTTCGGTTAATGTCACTGAGCCGTTAATGTTGCCGAAGTACACATCTTCGCCTGGAACCGCAATAGACCTTGTCGGTTTCGAAACCTGATCGCCTCGTGCAGCAAAGATGATCAAGTTCACCTGATAGTACGACGTTAACGGGGACAAATTCAGATTCATCGACGTCTGCCCCGATGGTACGTTGAACTTCTTCGCTATGCCGTCTGTGACCATCTTCTCCAGCAAGCTTACATCCGGATTCAAATTCGGCGTAGACGACGCTACCAGAGCGTGCATATCCAGTGCGTACAAGACATCCGCTCCCGCCACCTCGACTTTGATCGCGGAAGGATCCATTATCGGTGATGATCCGAAATAGGCCACATAAGGCTCAGTTCCGGGAACTTCATGATCGATCGCCTGCTGAACAGCTTTTAGAATCTGTTCATAAGTGGAGAAGCCAGTTTCCGGGCGATGTGCGAGCATGTATTCAATCGCGGCCTCAGACATCTCATGGCCAAGCCCGAGCGCATGCAGCGCTTCTCTCATACTATCCAGTGAATCTGCCGCATTCACAGCTGCAATCTTGCGTTGGATAATCTTTTCCACTTCTAGCAGAACGGAACCGTGCACTTCCAGATCGGAAGGATAAAGAATGTCCCCGATCCAGCCTTCGTTCTCCAGTTGAGCATCACTGCTCAGAATTTCCAATTGGCTTATACGCGCATCTGCATCGATCTTCAGCATAGCGGCGCCGGTCACCTTCACCAAATGGAGGAATTCACCGCGCAGCGCCACTTCCCCATCGCCTGTGATGTCTACAAGCGCTTCGCTGGCGGCGCCGCTCAGATGCAGTCCGGCGCCATTGCTGTCCTGCACTTCGAGCTTTCCGCCATGAGTCGCTTGGCTAGTCAACGTGCGGGAGCTCACATCCCGTATGATTGTTTCGCCTTCAACCACAACGGTTTCCTGCAATAATACAGAAGCATTTGTCGCATCCACAATCAGATCGCCTGCAATCATTAAATTACGCAATGCGATATCGCCAGAGGTGTTGCCTGTGATCGTCACATTGCCGTCGATAGTCCGCATGCCTGAGACGGGACCATAGGTTGCGTTCCCGGAATTGACTCTGGCTGTCACGGATCCGGTGTATATGCCGGTGCCGTTCAACTCCGTGCCGGTATTGGCTGGTGGGGAAGGCCGGCCTGGAGAGCTGGACCCTCCTCCGCCAGAAGGCGAGGTCGGTTGTTGGTTCTGCGCATTTTCCCGGGCTTCGATTTCCTTCAGCAAGCGCTCTCTCTCTTGTTCTGTCAAGCTGTTCAAATATTTGTCAAGTGCGTTTTGTTGTTTTTGTTCAGCCTTCTGTTCATTTTGCTCCTGCTGTCGCTGTTGCTCTTGCATTATCTGATTAAGCAAATTTTGTTGATTCTGGCGCTGCTGTTCTTTCATCTGCTCTTTCTGCTGCAGTTGCTGTTGCTGCCTGCGCTTCTCTTCCAGTGCCCGTTCCTTCATAGCTTGCTGTTGACTCGTCAGCTTGGGCGCTGGCGGATTCTTGTAGTCCAGCTCGAACTCACTACCGATCTGCTGCTGAGTTTTGTTGACAATATCCTCAATGGTCTGCTCATCGACTGTTCCTTTTTCGATCGCCGTCTTCAAGATATTGCCGGTTAAGTGATCCAGCATTTCACGATAATTATCCAACTGTTCCTGCTCGTCCAAATCCAATCCGGGCGGTGTATGATTGTCAAGGTCTTGTTTGAATTTTTCCAATAACTTCTCGTTCTCTTGATCGGCAACATTCTTATTGCGAATCATTGCTTCAATAATAGCTGGATCAGCTAAGCCCGCCAGATCGTCGAGATCCAAGTAACTCAGTACATGGGAAATATCCCCCGACAGCGGATTCTCATAAACATCAGCCTGCATGCCAGGGAAGACAGAAGTAATAGGGTTGCTCGGAACTATTGGGGCATTTCCATCAGCATTTCTCGATGATCCGGGTGAAGGAATGGAAGGATGAACCTGAACAATGCCCGCATTGACGGTTACGCTCATTCGTCCTGTCTTTGGATCGACATTTACGGAAAACTGCGTGCCGCGAACGCCCATGACAGCCGTCGGTGTCTCCACTTCGAACGTATCCTTCGTATCCACAAGCGAAGAAGCCTTCGTCCACACGGAGCCGGACCATACTTTTAAGCTCGTATTCTTGCTGCCGTCGTCTTCTTTTAGTTGGGAAACATACAATTCCGCATTAGCGCCAACCGTCACTTCATCTTTGCGGTCTTCTACCTCCAAAACGAGGCTGCTGTTCTTCCCGGTCTTAATGTGGTCTCCTTGGTTCAGGTACAGGCCCGAGAAAGCCTTGTACGGTTTTGTTCCGCCGGATTTCGTGATCTGCACGTCACCGGTGACGCTGACAATCTTGGCTATCCTCGCTGTCGCCGCATCCGCCTGCGGGGCGAACGCGCCTGCGAGCAAGCCGTACAGCATGACGACGCTCACCATCGCGGCTATCCAGCGTTTCATCTTGATTCCAGTCATTCCGCCTCAAACTCCTTAACTAGTAAAATAATTGCAATGCTAATGCAAACCTTCATCAATTTTTATAGCAAACGGACAAAGCGCGCTTTGAGAAAACTTCACTCAGTCCGCAATTGCTAACCTTTTCTTAATTCCCGTGACTTCATACAGCTTCACGGCAATCGTCTTGCCTTTCATCATGCGCTCGCCCACACATTGGTAATCGAAGTAATCCTTCGTGAGCGCGTAGGTTTCCTCGGACACGAGAACCTGATTGGCAGTAGTGTTGGATTCAATTCGAGCGGCAACGTTTACATTGTCGCCGATCGCCGTATAGTCGACACGCAGAAAGGACCCGATATTCCCAACGACTACTTCACCGGTATGGATGCCAATGCCAACGCTTATGGATGCGCCATACTGCTCCTCGATTTCTTTACGTACCTGCTTCATGCCCTCCTGAATGTCATACGCGGTCTTCACTGCGCAATAGGCATGATTCGGCACATCGAGCGGAGCGTTATACAGAATCATCGCGGCGTCTCCAATAAACTTGTCAATGGTTCCCTTGTTGTCCAAGGCTTTAGTCGTAATCAAATCGAACATCATGTTCAAGAATCCTACGACTTCTTCAGGCTTCATCTGCTCCGACAGCGTCGTGAATCCCCGAACGTCCAGGAAGAGAATCGACAGCTCCTTATGGATGCCGCCCAGCTGAATTTCCTGATCGCTTCTAGCAATTTCCCTGACTAGTTCAGGTGACAAATATCGCCCGAACTGCTTCGTGATGAAGCTGCGCTGACGCGCTTCAAAGTAAGCTTTGATCGAGACATTGTACAAGTAAGTCAAGCTTAACGCGACCAGCGGATTTACCGTATCCACATAGAGGCCGAAATGCTTGAAGATATAATATTGTCCGATCAGCAGAGCAGCAGCTGTCCCCATGAAGATAAGCACGCTGTGCAGCGTCTTGAACCGCCAGGTAAACCATAGGGCGAGCAGGATCATGGCCAATACTGTTACAGCCGAGTACAGATTGGGCGCCATGCTTATGTATGTCTGTGCAAGGAGCTGGTTCAGGATGTTGGCATGCGCGTAGACCAGCTTCATTTCTTGTTCGATAGCTGTTTGTCCCGTATCGTAACCGACTGCAGTAAAGCCGATCAGGACGTAGCGGTCCTTGAATATTTCTGGAGGCACTTCTCCGTTCAACACAGAAACAAACGGAATGTGCAAGAAATCATTCGAGGTAGCTTGGAAATCGATCAGAATCTCCTTATGCTGATTCCGCCCGAGGTAGCTCTCAACAGGGATGTTGCCCATCTGCGCCATCTTGAATGCCATCGAATAAATTGGCGTGCCGTCGCCTGTATTGATTTGCAGCCAATTGCGGCGTATGACGCCGTCGGAATCCAGTCTCGCATTAATGTGCGCCCGTTCTGTCACCTCCGCAAAAATCGGGATCGGATGCGTCCAATTGTCCGCCTGCAGCGCGCCGTCTTCTCCGAAAGAAACCGCTTTGCGGTTGTACTCGTCTTCGATGTTCGCATAGGAAGGCATGATGATATTGTCGTATTCGGCCAACGTGCGGGCTAACGCTTCATCGCTTTGGGGGTCGCTCGCTGAGGTGAACAAAATATCGAAGGCGATCGCTATCGGCCTGGATTCCTCCATATTGAGCATGTCCAGCAACGGGATGTAGATCTGCCTATCCCACGGAAAGCTTCCCAACGCTTGCAGCGAATGTTCGTCAATCCCGATCACGACAATATCTTCGTGCGGCGCATGAGAAGCTGTTCGTTTCAAGTCAAACTCATACAAAGAACGCTCTAATGTAAGGAAAACCTGAAACATGAACAGGACAAAACACAGCAAAACAACGAGGGCATTGCCGTAAATAATGTATTTGCGGATTCGCTTCTTCATTGCATCGCTCCCAGTTTATACTTAAAGCTTGTTTTGAAAATGAATCAAAATACCTACTTTTCTAGTAAGTATAGCATGCAACCCTGGCTGGAAGCACTAGAAAATACAAAAATCAACTAGAAAATGCACCAATTCGACATGTCTGGCGCAAAATAAAACGTTCCGTCCAACGCTGTATCGCATCGGACGGAACGTCTTCTCCTCATTACATTGACCAGCTTCGGTCTTCCGGCGGCTTGTTGTCTGCTCCTATCCAAGAATTACCCTTTTACTGCTCCTCCAACAATTCCTTTCACGATCTGCTTCTGCATCAGAATAAAAAAGATAAAAATCGGAATGAGGGTCAACACCGTCATCGTCATAAACATCGGCCAGTTAACCGTAAACTCACCTTTTGCTTTGTAAATTTCCAATACGAGCGTCGAATTGCTGCGAGAGCTCAGAAACAGCAATGGGGCAAGAAAGTCGTTCCAGATCCACATCGTCTGAAAAATCGCGCTCGTCACCGTAATCGGTTTAAGCAATGGCAAAATTATTCGCCAGAATATCCCGCCTATCGAGCACCCGTCAATAATAGCGGCCTCTGAAAGCTCTTTCGGTATGGTCCGCATATACCCAAGGATCAGGAAAAAGACAAACACCGCTCCGCCAAGATAGAGAAGGATTAATCCGTATAGCTTATTGACTAGCTGCAGGCTTGTCATAAGTTGAAAGAGCGGAATCAAGGTAGTTTGAAAAGGAATCATAAACCCGGCCAGCAAATAAAACATGAGCAATCGATTCAATTTATTGGGATTGAAAACGATTGGATATGCCGCCATGGCGCCGATCAATACCATCAAGAGGACAGAACAAACTGTCAGGATCAAGCTGTTGCCAAAGCTTCTAACAATCGAGGTCTGCTCAAAAATATGAATATACGTGTCGAAGTTCCATTCTTTCGGCAAGCTCAGCGGACTGGAAATCGCCTCGCGCTCCGTTTTGAAAGTATTGATAATAATCAGGTAGAAGGGAGCAAACATAATCATACCGACGGGAAGCATCACAAGGTCGAGAATCGAAAGCCGTCTCTGTGAATCTGTCATTGTATGCGTTCCTCCCTTTTTTGCATCACCGTAACCTGAATGACAGCAATCGTCATTACAATCAAGAAGAACACTACAGACATAGCCGAAGCAAAGCCAAACTGTGTTTCCGTTATTCCGCGTAGCACGATGACTTGGGTAATGGAATGCGTCTCGAAGCCTGGGCCACCATTCGTAAGCGCGAACGGAACCTCGAATACCTTCAATCCGCCGGTCAGCAGCAGCATGACACTGACCGTCATCGCAGGCGCAAGCAATGGCAGTGTAATATGGCGTGTAATCTGCCAACGATTCGCCCCATCGATTGAGGCTGCCTCATAGTAATCCTTAGGAATGGATTGGAGAAAAGCCAAGTACAAGATCGCATGCCAACCTGTCGCTGCCCATGTCGCCACAAGAATGGTCGAGAGCTTGGCTAGTACTGGGTCGGACAGCCACGGGAACGGTCCAATATGAAGGGTGTCATGCAAAATACTGTTGAGCACACCCGACTGCACGGGGGAAAGAATAAAGCCCCAGATAAAGGCAAGCAGCAATCCGCTCGGAATCGAAGGAAAGAAAAAGATGGCCCGATGCAAGTTCTTAGTCAAAAATGGCCGATCCAGCAACAAGGCTAGCGGGATTGCGAGCACTGTAATCAGGAACGTTGTTCCCAGCGCAAACAGCAATGTAAAAGATATGCCCGATACGATGGCATCATCTGAAAAGAGTTGAATATAGTTCCTAAATCCGACAAAATCATAATCCAGACTATAACCGTTAAAGTTGGTCAGACTTAGCACAAAGGATCGAATCAGCGGGTAGATCGTGAACAAGGAGTACACAATCAGGATCGGGAGCAGAAAGAGCTCATACTGTACGTGCCGAAGAAACTTCGCCATGATGCCTCCTTTTCCAAAGCAAAGGGTAGCAGGTCGCCCTGTACCCTTTGTTTCCTCTAAATCCCCTTACTTGTTTTCCATTTCGTTGAATTTCTTGTCAATGGCCGCTGCCGCTTCCTCAGGCGTAATCTTGCCCACAGCCATGTCTTGCGTAGAGATGACGAATTGGTTTCTTAATGCTTCCTGATGTCTGGGCCAGGTAACCATAGGCAGATAAATCCGCCCCTCCATCAATCCCTCCTGATAAGCTTGCTGCATCGAAGGATGCACCTTCGCCTCATAATCTTTCGCGGTCATGATCAAGCCCGTTCCCTCATAGAACAGATCCAGCCCTTCTTGTGTGCTCAGGTACTCCAGGAACAGCAAAGCTTCTTCTTGATGACTGGACTTGCTGTTCACAGCAAAGCCGACACCCGGCGCTCCCACATAGTAATTCTCGCCCGGATTCGGTCCCGGAACCGGAATCATGCCAAAATCCAGATCCGGTGTTTCCGTCAGCTTGGCAATGCTCCACGGCCCGCCGAAAAACATCGCAACATTCCCAAGCGTGAATTCGCTTTCAATCTGATCACCCGTCAGTCCAATCATATCTGGAGTCAAAATCTTCGTATCGATCATATCCTTCTTCCACAGCTCGAACACATCCGTCCAGCCTTCTGCAAATGTTTTCTCCCCGGCGAAAATTTTATTATCAAACTCCGGATCTTGGGAAAGCGTCATATTGCCGTACAAGGCCGAATGAATCTGTGTCAGGTCCTGCATATTGTCATACAGCGGCGTAATTCCTGCTTCTTTCAATTGCAGGCAAATGGCCACGAACTCATCCCACGTTTCCGGCATCTCTTCAATTCCGGCTTCTTCGAACAATTTCTTGTTGTAGAACCAGCCTCCAACCCAGCCATTGTTCGTGAAGGCATACGTTCTGCCGTCTTTGCTCAGCATCGGCTTATTGCTGTCCAGCATCACTTCCATGAATGGATAGTCTGTCAAATCCAATGCATGGCCGCCGTCGATGACTTCATTCCTGTTTTCGGCAGCGATAATGAAAATGTCCGTTGCGGTGTCTGTCAAGAGCATCGTTTGCAACTTCGCAATGTAATCTTTCACTGGCGGAGCAAACTGAAAATCAAAGGTGATATGCGGGTATTTCGCCGTGAATCCGTCCAAAACCGGCTTCATCTCGGTTTCATTATTCCAGGCCAAGATACTCAGCTTGACATTTTTCTTCTCCTGCCCTGCGGTGTTTGCGTCCCCGCTCCCTTTGTCAGCGCTTTCATTACTGCTGCAAGCTGATAGCACAACAACAAATGCCATCATTAGGGCAAGCAGCCATACACTTGACTTCTTCATCGTTCATGATTCCCCCGTCCATTGAGATGTGAGTAAAGCACTTACAATGTAAAGCTTAGATGATTTCGACGCCGGGCGGAATTCATATTGTTGCGCATTAAATTGTATATCGTTGCATGATTAAGAGGAGCTGTCTAGTGCCTGTCGGTATTGCTTGGGTGTCATCTTATAGTATTTTTTGAACACCCGGCTGAAATGGCTTTCATCGACAAAACCGGTCGCCTCGGCAATCACGCTGTTTTTCAGCGACGTATCCGCCAGCATCTCGGCTGCTTTCTCCATTCTTACCTGCATGACAAACGACCAATAGTTCATCTGGCACTCTTGCTTGAACCATCTGCTTAGTTGAAACCTGTCGATGGAGAACTTCTGCGAAATCGCTTGCAACGATACATCCTCACCATAGTGCAGCTGCACATATTGCTTCACTTGCTTGATCGTTTCGTTCCATCCCTGGGCTTGTTCTTGCCGGTTACCCAAGCTTCGTATCCAATGGACAAACATGGCCTCCAAATCGTCCGCCGTTCGAAACCTTCTCAAAAAATCGATTGATATCTCTTCTGTCTCTGACCACTTCAGATCGCTGCAACGATTCGCGTGACCGATTGCATACAGATACTGCAGGAGCAAAGCATACACTTTCTCGGGATGGAGCCTTCTCCTGCGGAAATCCTGGAACAGCTCGCCTGAAAGCTCAACTATCGCCTCCACATGGTAAGCATAGGAAATCTTCTCCTCAAATCCCTTCTCATATCGGTGGAACTCGCTTAAGTTCCAGGAACTGGCGAAACTCTCCCCGGTGTAAGCGTTTACCGGTTCGGAGGAATAAAAAAACGCGCTGCTGGCCTCTTCACTTTGCTGCAATCCAAGCAGCATCGCAGAAGGGTCTTGAGCCTTTCGGCTCATGCCGATGGAAAGTTGGCCATTCGGATACATCTTCCTCCAGTACGCCCACAGACGATTTACAAGGACCAACAGCTCATCATCCGATACATCCGCAGACAGTCCAAGAAGACAGGCATATCCGTCCGGACTTTTGCGGTAGTGGTTAAAGGAAGCAACCGAATCCTGATTGGTGATCCAGTCAGTCGGCAGGTTCTCCGGAGGGCACTCGCCGCGAACCTCAAGCAGTACATAATGATCAATTTGAAGCACCCTGAATGCTTCGTTCATCGCCTCAACCACTTCCGCGTGGAGCGCCCGGCTGTGCACCCATTTCCCAAACTCTCGAGCAAGCACTTTTTGATAGTTATGCCGAATCTGTTCCGTCAACCCCTCTATCGCCGTTTGCAGCAATGTGAGATCGACAGGCTTGAGCATGTATTGGTCCACATTCAAATGCAGCGCATCGCGCGCGTATTCAAATTCGTCATGAGCGCTGAGGATAATCGTTCTGGGCTTCGTCGGAAGATCCTGCAGTTCTTTCAGCATATCCAGCCCGCTCATAAACGGCATGCGAATATCGAGGATGAGCAGATGGGGCTTGTATTCCCTCACCGCTTGCAACGTTTCTCTGCCATCATAAGTGTGCCTGACTTCTCGAATGCCGAGCGTCTCCCAGTTCATCATAGTATTCAGAAAAGTATGAAGAGACTGCTGATCGTCCGCAATCAGTAGCTTCATTGCCAATCCCCCTCTATGCCTATGTTCAAGGAACAGCCGGCAGAATCAAATATACTGTCATATATGCGCCTTCCGAGCTTCGAAGGATGATGCCGTACTCATTCCCGTACTTCAGCTTGATTCTTTGGCTGACATTATAAAGCCCGATGTTTCCTGTTTTGCGATTCGGCTTTTCGATATGTTTGCGTAGCATTCTCAGACTTTCTTGATCCATCCCTTTCCCGTTATCGCGGACCATGAATAACAGCCCCCTCCTCACCCTGGCCGCATACAATTGAATGGAGCCTTCTCGCCGATCGTCGCCGAATCCGTGGCGAATGGAATTTTCTACGATAGGCTGCAAAATTAATTTGGGAACCTGCACAGATTGCAGGTCTTGCGGGATATGCATAGATATCGAAATCCGGTCATTATACTTTTTATTCATAATATACAGATAATCCTTAACATGCTCGATTTCTTTCCTCAGTTCAACGACTTCTTCCGCTTGTCTCATCGAGTATCGGAACAGGTTGCTGAGAGATACTACAATGTGATTGGACGAAGCCATATTCCCGCATACGATTTCCGTCTGCAGAAGCTGCAGCGTGTTGAACAGGAAGTGCGGATTGATCTGCGATTGGAGCGCTTTTAATTCCTCTTCTTTGAGAGAGATTTGGGACAAGTAGTTTTGTTCGATCAATTGATTAATCCGGATCATCAGCTCCCTGAACTTGTTCCCAATATAGTTCAGCTCCCGATAGCGGTAATGCTGGGCATAGACATAGAGCGACCCGTCATCCTCCCCGATCCGGTCCAGCGTCCGCAGCAGTTTATTTACAGGACGCGATATGCGATAGGTTATAAATGCGCTGATCAAGATGTTCAGCACAATACATAAGTAAAGAATCCGTGCGAGGTTAGACTTGATCGGTGCAGACTGATTTGTGATCTCAGTCATGGGAACGGTAGAAAGCATCTTCCATCCGGAGATCAGTGTAGGCTGATAAATAATCAGATGCTCATCGTCATTGATCTTCGCCGTGAAGTTCCCTGCCGCTTCCCGATCGATCTGATTCATTCCTTCGAAATAAAGCGTCTCTCCAATTTTTCTGCGGTCTTGATGAACGATGATCCGCCGATTTTCATCTACCAGGAAGATGTTCCCGCTGCTTTGATAGGCGCTTCGTTCAAACATGCCGTTGATCTTATTCAGATCGAGGTTGGCAATGACGGCGCCCACGACTTTGCCGCCGAATCCCCTGACTTGCATCGCAACAGATAAAGTCGGCTGTTCATAACGGGAAATGTCGTGCGGAAGATAATAATCCTGCAGGTGGATACCCAGACTGAAGAAATTCCCTTTTTGCCTGGTATTGAATGCTTCCTGAACCCACGGCTGTTCTTCAAACGCATATTCCCAGTTTAGTGAGTTCCGGCCGTCCAAATTAAGCACATAGCCGTTCTTGCCTAATATTAAGACATCACTGATTAACGATTGATACGTATGAATGCCAGCAGTGATTTCCTTCAAACTTCGTTCATATTGCAAAATATTGCTCATCTGGACCGGACTCTTCTCTCCCATAATAGAAATCGCTGCATAGTTGCCTGCCAACAAAACCAAAGAACGTCTTGTCTCCTCCAGATTGAAGCTTAATCCCGATGCGGCTTGCTCCATGACTTTGTTGCTGGATGCAATAATTTCTTCGGTCAGGATTTTAGTAGAGTCCTGAATCGATAATAGGCCCAGCAGCAACAGAAGCAATAAATTAACTAGCAGATAGGATAACAGGATCGTCTGAGAAATGGTTCTCTCCAGCATCAAATATCGGATCATTTGAAACATTCTCTTCATCGCGAACTCCTTTACGTTGACAATGCCTGGACGCCTTAATGAATGATTGTCTCTTGCTTAGATTCACGGTCCATGCACGCAGAGGTTTAAGCGGTTTTCTATCCCGTACATATTCCTCATCCCGTTCCTTGATCCCTTCTACTCTTGTTGGCACGATTAAGGGAGCCGTCGCAGCAGGAGCTTTGAATCGCGGAAACTGGACAATAAAAAAAACTGCCTAGTCTATAATGACCAGACAGTTCTTATTATTTCAGGCCGTATAGCTTATTTGTTAAATGGCTCGTCTCCGACTTTGATGGAATCGGTCGGGCAACCATCCAATGCGTCTTGCATATCATCATAAAGATCTTCCGGAATCTCAGTTGTGCCAGTATTTCCGTCATCTCCGAAAATGACTTCTGCCAGACCCTCGTCATCGTAATCATAGATGTCAGGTGCTGTTGCGCCGCATGCGCCACATGCAATGCAAGTATCTTTCTCCACCCATGTATATTTTGCCATGAATAAAACGCCCTCCTCTGATTTCTATTGCCACTTTTATTATTCCTCTATACACTATAATACAATTCAAATCAAAGTTCAAACCATTTCAAGGATTTCTCCCCTTATTCTATGCGAGATTAGGAGGGATCATTCTCCTCCCCGGAGCCCTCGTTCTCGGCCCATAACATGTCCTTCTGCAGACTCGTCCCTCTCCTCTTGTGATCGCGGATAAGCGCGGAAGGATCTTCGCTCAGCATTCCCGCTGTCAAGAGCGAACTCTCGCCGAACTTGTCGCGCAGACGGTCCATCGTCGCCAGCAGCTTGTCCCGCTTGGGAGCTTCTTCATAACTGAACAAATCAAGCTGCCGCGCGGCCCTGTCCTTCTCCTCCAGTCCCTGCAGCGTAATGCCAAGCAGCCTGATCTCCTTTCCTTCCTTCCATTGCGTCCGGTGCAGCTCGCAGGCTGCCTTGTATACTTCCCGCACATCGTCAGTGGGGGAATTCAGCGTCTGCGAACGGGTAATGGTCTTCATGCCCGGGTCGCGAATGGTGATTTGGACCGTATGCGCAACCAGCTTCTGCCTGCGCAGCCTGCGGCAAACCTGATCGGCAATATTCAGATACACCCGGCTCGCCTCTTCGTATGCCGTGATGTTCTCGGGCAGCGTGGTCGTATGCCCGATCGACTTGTTCGGCTCGCGTTCGGGATTGACCGGCGAATCGTCGATCCCGTTGGCCGCACGAATCAAGGCGGGCCCCATAATGCCGAAGCGGTCGCTGAGCAGGCGCTCGTCCGCCTTAGCCAGCTGGCCGAGCGTGCGAATGCCGAGCTTCTCCAGCTTGGCTGCGGTTTTGGCGCCGATGCCGTACATGTAAGAACAAGGCTTGTCCCAAAGCAATTGGGGCACATCCCGCCGGCGAAGCACGGTCAAGCCGTTCGGCTTCTTCATATCAGAGGCTACCTTGGCAAGCAGCTTGTTCGGCGCCAATCCAATGGAGCACGGCAAGGACAGCTCCTCCCGGATACGCCGCTGGATAGAGCGGGCAATTTCAATCGGTGTGCCGAACTGCTTGGAGCCTGTAATGTCCGCATAGCATTCGTCAATGGACATGACTTGCACGAGCGGCGTATAGCTTTCCACGATTTTCACGAATCTTTTGGAATATTGGCGATAGAGGGCGAAATCCGGCTGAATCAGCAGCAGCTCAGGGCATCGCTTCAGCGCTTCCCTCACCTGCATGCCTGTCCGCACGCCCTTGGCTCGGGCTGCATAAGAAGCAGTCACGAGAATGCCTCGCCGCTGCTCCACACTGCCGGCTACTGCACACGGCTTGCCCTTATAGGTATCGGGATCTTCCGCCTCGTGCACCGAACAGTAAAAGGCATTCATATCAATATGCAGCACAATCCGCCCTCTTGCCGGATAGAAATCGTCCACCTTTTTCATTTGCTGATCATCACCTGTTCTGGCCTCGTTCATTCGATCATAGCCCGGCTTCGCTGGCAGGTCAACCTCGGCCGCTCTTGTCTCGTGCGAACCGTATATTTTCGGAAAAGAAAAAACACAATCGTTGTCCACGCGGGTCGAAAGCATGCTATAATTAGAAATTAACATGCACCTGTTGCGATGAAATTGAAGGAGGGCACTATGAGCAAGGCAGTCACCATATTCGATACCACTCTGCGTGATGGCACACAGGGTGAAGGAATCAGCCTCTCGGTAGAGGATAAGCTGAAAATCACCCTGAAGCTGGATGAAATGGGTGTCCATTATATTGAAGGCGGTTGGCCCGGAAGCAACAACAAGGACATCGAATTTTTCCATCGGGTAAAAGACTTGAAGCTGAAGCATGCCAAGATCACCGCATTCGGCAGCACGCGGCGCAAATTGACGCCGCCTGAGGAGGATGCCAACCTGAAGGCCATCCTGGATGCAGGCGTTTCCTGCGCCACGATCTTCGGCAAGTCATGGGATTTCCACGTGCACAAGGCGCTGCAGACGACGCTGGAAGAAAATCTCGCCATGATTTACGATTCGGTTCGCTACTTGAAGGACAACGGGCTGGAAGTGATTTACGATGGGGAGCACTTCTTCGACGGGTACAAGAACAATCCGGAATACGCGCTGGCCACGATCAAGAAAGCGGAGGAAGCCGGGGCGGATTGGATCATTCTGTGCGATACGAACGGCGGCACGCTCCCGCATGAAATTACAGACATCGTGAAGGATGTCAAATCCAAGGTCAACGTGCAGATCGGCATCCACGCCCATAACGATTGCGAACTTGGCGTAGCCAACAGCATCGCCGCCGTTCAGGCCGGCGCCCGCCAGGTGCAGGGAACGATCAACGGCTTTGGCGAACGGTGCGGCAACGCCAACCTATGCTCGGTCATTCCGAATTTGCAGCTGAAGCTGGACTACACATGCATCTCTCCGGAACAGCTTGCGACATTGACCAATGTTGCCCGCTACGTCAACGAGCTTGCCAATGTCAACATGCCTGTCAACCAGCCTTTTGTCGGCACGGCCGCATTCGCGCATAAGGGCGGCATTCATGTATCGGCGATATTGCGCCATGCCAAGACCTACGAGCACATAACGCCTGAGCTTGTCGGCAACAAGCAGCGGGTTCTTGTGTCCGAGCTTGCCGGTCAAAGCAACCTTGTGTTCAAAGCGCAGGAGCTCGGAATCGATTTCAACGCGAACAACAGCGAGACCAAGAAGATCATCCAGGATATCAAGGATCTTGAGCATCAAGGCTATCAATTCGAAGGCGCCGATGCCTCCCTGGAGCTGCTGCTTCGTCAGGCATCCGGTCAGGTGGAGTCCGTCTTCGAGGTGGAATCGTTCAAGCTGCTGGTTGCGAAAACCGCTGATCAGCCTGTCGTGTCTGAAGCGATCGTCAAGCTGAAGGTTCACGGCGAAGAGGTATACATGGCTGCCGAAGGCAACGGTCCGGTCAACGCCCTCGACAATGCGCTGCGCAAAGCGCTGCTGCAATATTATCCGGATATTCAGGATATGCACTTGTCTGATTACAAGGTGAGAGTGCTCGACGAGAAGGATGCCACTGCCGCAAAAGTGCGCGTGCTCGTCGAATCAACCGACTTCCAGAACACCTGGAGCACGGTAGGCGTGTCTACGAACGTCATTGAAGCGAGCTGGCAAGCGCTTGTGGACAGCATCCGCTATTCGTTGATCGGCAAGAGCCGGATCGATCCGGCCAAGGACGAGCAGCGGGAAAGATTGGGCCTGGTCAATCACTGATCTGCCCTCGACATGGAATCGAAGGTCAGCTAGATCATGCGTGCCCAGCCGTGCACGAGATAGACGAAAAGCTGCGCACCAGTCATGCAAAGACTGGTGCGCAGCTTTTTTCGTCCTGCTATCCCTTTATCGTATCCTTGATCATGCGCTCCAGATCGTTCGGAGGGCGTATGCCCAGGATCACGTGGCGAATGACCCCGTCCCGATTCACCAGAAAGGTCGTCGGATAGCTGTAAACATTGTACAGCTTCTGTATGTCCCCTTTCGGGTCGAGAGGGATTGGGAATGTAAACCCGTATTCGTCTACGAAGTCCCTCGCATTGTCCAGATCATCGATGTTCGTCACATTCACGGCTACAATATCCAAATCGTCCTTGTACTTGTCCGCGAACGCTGCCAAATCCGGCGCCTCGGTATGACACGGATGACACCAGGCCGCCCAGAAATTCAACAGCAGTGCCTTGTCGCGCGCCCCTCCGATTTCAATTTCGTCCCCGGACATCGTTTCCGCTGAGAAGCTCGGCGCCAAAAAATTCTGTTTGGGCGCTTCCTCTGTAGGCAGTGCGGCGCTTTCCGATATGACATTTTGGTAAACAGCGACGCCGACCAATGCAACGATGACAAGCATCACAGCCAAATTCCTCACATGCATCCTCCTTCAAGCCAAGCGTTCCTGCATTTCCATCATACCTTATTTATTCCCATTTCTCAAAAAGAATGCAACGAACGCGCAGGGGAAAGATATACATACACTTCACGAAGAAAGGGACAGGCATCGTTATGGAAAAAACTAAGCAGCGACGTTCGGTTCTGCCTATTACGTTCGAAAGCGACATGTCGCTCGAACGCCCGCCGAAAGCAAAGGATGGCGGGAATGGCGGGAACGAAACCGGAAAAGGGAAGGTTTGGGAATATCTCGCGCTTGCTTCGATTCCACTCGTTCTGGTTTTGGGCAACTCCATGCTGATCCCGGTGCTGCCGGATATGAAGCGCGCCCTTGGCATCACGCAATTCCAGACAAGCCTGACGATTACGCTGTTCTCTGTAACAGCCGGCATCTTTATCCCCATTCTCGGCTATTTGTCCGACCGGTTTTCCCGCAAAGCCGTCATCATTCCCTCGCTTATCGTGTATGGGGCTGCCGGCATACTGGCCGGATTTGGCGCTGTCTGGGAATCGTACCCGGTGATTATATCGGCAAGAGCAATCCAAGGCCTGGGCGCGGCCGGTACGGCTCCGATCGCCATGGCGCTTGTCGGCGATATGTATAAAGGCGGTACGGAGAGCCAGGCGCTCGGATTAATCGAAGCCTCCAATGGCGGCGGCAAGGTTTTAAGTCCAATTCTGGGATCGCTGCTCGCGCTGATCGTCTGGTATGCAGCCTTTTTCGCTTTCCCCGCGTTTTGCGCCTTGTCGCTAATCGCGGTCATCTTTTTGATCAAGGAGCCGAAAAGCAAGAAAAAGGCCCCCGGACTGAAAAAATATTTGAAGGATATCGGTCAAATTCTCAAGCAAAAGGGACGATGGCTCATCACCGCCTTTTTCGCAGGCTCGCTCGCCCTGTTCATCCTGTTCGGCGTCCTGTTTTATTTATCGGATATCTTGGAGAAGAGGCCATACAATATTGATGGCGTTATGAAAGGTCTCGTCCTTGCCATCCCCCTGATGGGCATGGTGACGACCTCCTACATTACGGGAAGTGTAATCAAAAAGAACGGGCTGCTAATGCGCTGGCTCATGAATATTGGTTTGGCCTTGGCTACAGCTTCCCTTACGCTCACGATCTTTTTCCGTGAAAACATTTATGTCTTTATCGGCTTGCTGACGCTGAGCAGCATTGGCACCGGCTTGCTGCTTCCGTGCTTGAACACCATGATTACAGGCTCGGTCTCCAAGCAGGAGCGCGGCATGATCACCTCCCTTTACAGCAGCCTTCGCTTCATAGGGGTCGCCTTCGGCCCGCCGCTGTTCGGTTGGCTTATGGGAATCAATGACCGCTATGTGTTTATTATGGTTTCTGCGCTTTCGCTGCTTACGTTGGGACTTGTTTTCTTCCTGATCAAGCCCGACAAGCATTTGCAAGACGCTTGATGCCTCTGCAAACCTGTTCGTATAATGGAGACAGATTACGAGCAGAAAAGGAGAGGTCGATCATGCACGTTACTGTACAGGCCTATGAGCAAGCAATGGCACATTGCTCCGCCTCATTGCCCAATGAAGGATGCGGCGTTTTTCTCGGTGCGCACCATGCGATTACAGCTTTTCAGCCGCTGCGGAACTGCTCTCCACACCCGCGGACCCGATTTGCACTGGACCCGGCTGAATGGATTCCCTTGATTTATGCGCCGGATCAACCCGTGATCGGGCTGGTTCACAGCCATCCATTCAGTGCGGCCGTGCCGTCCGAGGCGGATCACCAGCTCTACTGGCCCGATCTCCCCAGCTACTGGATCGCCTCTTTTCGGGACCGCCGCAGCCCCGAGCTGGCCTGCTACCGCATACGAAAAAGCTTCGCCCACGGGGGCGAAGCTGCTATTGATTTTCTGCCAATGGCTTATACTATCGTTACATAAACTTGGTTAATGCCTGCTTAAATGCGCATAAAGGTCACCCAGGGAAGCGACCTGGCGCTGCCTCATCTCTTCAAGAAAGCACAGCCACAGCTTTGCCGTCATAAGCGAATCTTCGAGGGCATGATGGCGTATGGTCACCGGAATCTTGTACAAATCCAGCAGCTCATCCAGCCCATAGGTGGACAGATTCGGATTGAGCCATTTCGCCACCAGGATCGTGTCGAGCACCCGATGCGTCAGAGTAATCCGCGATGTGCGCCAGAGCGCAGCATTCAGAAATTGCTTGTCATGTCCGGTACCATGGGCGATCAGGATACGCCGTTCCACAAATCCCATAAATTTCTGCAGGGTATCGATCAAGCTTGGCGCTTGCCCGGCCTCCTCGTCCGTGATGCCAGTGAGCGCCTGAATGTCTTCGGGGATAGGACGATTCGGGTTCACCAGGCTGTAGAAGCTCTGTTCCTCGTCAAGCTCCCTTCCGGTTACCTTGACTGCACCGATAGAGATGATCTCATCCCCGCCCGCGTGCAAGAATCCCGTCGTTTCCAGGTCGAAGATGACTACCTGAAGGTCGTCCAGCGGCGTATCAAACTTCGGCTCGTTGCGCTTCTGCTTCATCACGGAACGGATGAAAGCCATCTGCTGCGCATTCTGAGCGCCGAAAGCGGAAGCGACCGCAGGGGCAATCCCCCCCATTTTGTACAACCTCCATAAACTTTGCTGTTTTTTCCTCTCGTCCATCCTGCTCCCTCCGCATTACCGGGAAGCGCCAATTTGTTTCCGCAGAAATTTCTGCAGCGCGTCCCCCGTCTTGAGCGCCTGTTTCAAGGCGTCTTTGTCCTCTTTCGTCAGTTCGGCAAAATCAACCATGCCCGTCCCTTCATATGCGCCGTTAACGAGCCGGAATTGCGAACGGCTGCGCAGGTCGAGCACGGTTTGAAACGCTCCGATCAGCGCCTTGCCCATCGCCTCGCTTATCAAGCCGCGCGCTGCCAAATGCGAGATGCGTCCCATCGTCGCAGGCTCCATGATGCCGGCTGTAATCGCAAGGAGCCGGACGCCATTCACTAGCGGAATATAAGCGCCATACTTGATATCAATACTGCCTGCAGCTTCGCCATAAGATTCTTTCACGAAACCGCCGAATACATTAAGCAGCACCTTATGACGCAACGCGTTGTACAGCAGACGTTCCGGAAGCTCCTTGTCACGCTTGACGCTTTGAAACAGCTTCTCCTTCAATTTGGCGCAAAGCGCGCCGCTGCCGGACAAGGACCGCATGTCCGCTACGATCAGCATGAAGCGCACATGCTCCCACGTCGGGTCAGCCAGCCACTGATCGAGCAAGTGAACCCATTGATTGACGGATTTGCACCACGATGGCTCGCGTGCAAGCACATTGCCCTCACACGGCGGATAGCCGACCGCCTCCAAGGTTTCCACCATGATCGCGCCCAATTGAAGGTAATAACGCTCGTAGCGTTCTTCCTCCGCTTCTGGAGGCGGCGGATAGACCAGCCCGTTGTCTTGATCGCTCCACAATGTCTGCTCTCTGCGTCCGGCACTTCCCAGCAGCAAAAACTCATAAGCCGAGGGCGGCCTTCCCCAGCCTTCCTGCTCCATCTGTGTTTCACTGAATTGCAGACATTTCTTGATAAGCATGTCATGCATGCGGTTGATGAACATGATGGATTCCCCTACAGATCTGCCGACAGCTTGCTCGCTCGCCGTCTCATGAAATTGCTCCCGAACTTGTCGCAATGCGCTAGGCGAAACGCTTTCCTTAACAGCATGTTCCCAATGCTTCCAATCGATATTGCCCAAGTGCCTCCCCTACCTTCCACACCCTTCACTGAACATGTACGTTTCTCGCGAGTAAGAAAAGAACAGCGGGGCGGATTCACTCCGCCCCGCCACTGATATGCATTGCTATCGCCAGGCTTATCCTCAGCCGTTCACACCAGTTGTCTTGCCGGAATTGGTCATATGCTCCGGATAGCCGTAGCTGCCATGCTCACTGAGGTCTAGACCCATAATTTCTTGCTCTTCCGTAACTCTAAGTCCTACCAACGCCTTAATAATCAACAAAGCGACGAACGAGACCACGAAGGCGAAGATACCGCAGACAACTACACTTTCGAACTGTACCCACAACTGCTTCCAGCCGCCGCCATAGAACAAGCCTGCCTGACCTACGCCTACTTGATTAACAGCGAGCTCCTCCGTGGCGAACAAGCCGTTGGCCAGTGTACCCCAAATCCCCGCAGCGCCGTGAACCGAAAGTGCGTAGATAGGATCGTCAATTTTCATTTTCTCAAAAAATCTCATGCTTGCATAGACCAATGCCCCTGCAATGGCGCCGATAACGACGGCTGCCCACGGATCAACAAACGCACAGGATGCTGTGATGGCTACCAGACCAGCCAATGTACCATTGAGCATCGTGCCGATGTCAGCTTTCCCGGAAAGCGCCCATACTGTCAGCAGGGATACAATTGCGCCAGCGCCTGTCGCCAGCAAAGTCGTGAACGCAACATAGCCGAAGAATGCTGTATCATCGACGCCAAGCGTGGAGGCCCCGTTGAAGCCGAACCAGCCAACCCACAAAATCAGCACGCCCAATGTAGTGAACACTTGGTTATGACCTTGAATGTTGTTGGCCGAACCGTCTTTGTTGAATTTGCCAATACGCGGCTTCAGCAAGATTGTTGCCGCCAACGCTGCCATAGCTCCCGTCAAGTGAACGACAGTCGAACCTGCGAAATCCTGCGCACCGTCCTCAGCCAGGAAGCCGTCGCCCCAGATCCAGTGCGCCACCATAGGATAAATCAAAGCGATAAACACGATCGTGAACAGCAGGTAAGCCGGCAGCTTGCCGCGTTCTGCGAATCCGCCCCAAGCGATGGAAAGCGAGATGGCCGCAAAGGCGAACTGGAACACAAACGATACAGAGTTCGGCAAATCGTCTCCACTATTGTATGGATTGTAGAAGAAATCGCCTAAGCCAATAAACAGATTGCCATTTGGACCGTAAGCGATCCCCCAACCGATCATCCAATAAATAATTGCGGCAAGACCAATCGTAAATATCGTTTTGCCTGCCACATGGCCTGCGTTCTTCATACGAGTCGAACCTGTCTCCAGCATGATAAATCCGCCTTGCATGAAGATAACAAGTATTGCACCGATCATGACCCATAGGGCATTCAATTGAAATTCCACATTGACCACTCCTCTTGTGTAAGGTAATTTAACACCTAATGAAATCCTTAATGTCATTATAGGGGCTTACTTAGAATTTGACAATACATTGACGCAAAAAAAATGAAAAAAACCGAAGAATCCGCTTTGGGAAAGGGCTGATAATTCGTCTTTTCCGTTGAATTAGTAAAAAAAACCTGACATCAGTTATTTTCCTTTTCCTTATATTCAAAATTTATCCTTATAATTTTCTGCCAGAAATCCCCCGCTTCCATATAAGAAAATGAGAACATCTGCTTCTATCTGCATAAATCGAAACAATCGAACTCTCTAATTGCAACAAAACCTTACATGAAAAGCGATTCGCAAACACCTCTCATTTCGTCTCTCACGCGCACAAGCCGCTTCCGATTGAAAAGGGAAAAATCGTGAATACTAACGGTACTGCAACCTCATGATGATCCGATTGTGAATTAGCGAACGATGATTGGCTTGTTGTCTGCTATTGACGGCATTTCCCCGCGTTTTATAAAATAATCTTATCGTATATATGTCCGCACCATAGGAAGGACAACCTGTTATTATCCGGTTGCTCCATGCTCAGAAAATCTCGCCAAACAATCTTGAAACCAAACGACCGCTGGTGCGTATGGAAGGGATGGGAAGAGTAAGGAACACCAATCTTTCAGTCATGAAAAAAAACATAATAGATGGAGGAATGCAGCCATGTTTTTTCATCCTATGGACATCCTGATTATCATCGCGTTCATTATTTCCATTTGGGCGCAGTTTCGGGTCAAAGGAACATTTAACCGTTGGGCGCAGGTCGCCAACAGCTCGGGGATGACCGGCTATGAAGCGGCCCGACGCATGCTGGATGCCAACGGATTGCACGATGTGCCGATTGAGCCGGTACAAGGGACGCTGTCCGACCACTATGATCCGATTCACCGCGTAGTTCGGCTTTCTGAGCCCGTATACCATGAGCGGTCGATTGCGGCTCTGTCCGTGGCCTGCCATGAAGTCGGCCATGCCATCCAGCATAAGGTCGATTACCCGATGCTGGTCATGAGACATCGCATGTTCCCGGTTGTAAACTTCACATCCGGGATTGCGCCATACCTGCTGTTGGCGGGCTTGTTCTTCTCCGCCACCAACCTGCTGCTGCTCGGCATCATCTTCTTCAGCGCAGCCGTAGCTTTCCAGCTCGTCACACTGCCGGTTGAATTTAACGCCAGCAATCGCGCCCGTGAAGAAATGATCGCGGAAGGCTTCATTACGAATGATGAGGAAAAAGGTGTAGCCAAGGTACTGAATGCGGCAGCCTTGACTTACGTCGCGGCCGCTCTGATCTCCCTGCTTCAGCTGCTGAAGTTCGTGATGATCTTCTTGAATCGACGTGAATAGGACATACCGCCAGTACGACAAAAGGGGCTGTTGCCGAAGATCGACGATACCGCGTCGACTTTCGGAACAGCCCCTGTTTTTTTGTTATTGCTTTAGTTGAAATAAGACATCAGGAATCGGCGGAACACCTCAGCTACCGTCGGCAGCTTCTCCTCTCTGCGGCGAATAATGCCGATTGTCCGGGTTACCTTCTGATCCGCAATTTTCACCTTGACGGGCTGCAAGCCCGAGCAATCTTTCAAAGCCAATTCGGGAAGCAAGCTTACCCCCATGCCGGCGGCAACCAAGCCGCGGATCGTATCGGTTTCCTCTCCTTCAAAGCTGATCTTCGGCGTAAATCCAGCTCTTCGGCAAGCCTCCCACACGATCGGACGCAAGGAATAGCCTTCTCCGAACAGGACGAACGGCTCGTTTTTCAATTGCTCCAGCTTGATGGCACGTTCCCCTGCCAATATATGATTGGGCGGCAGCGTTGCAAATAGCTCTTCGGTCAGCAGCACTTCGCCCGACAGCTGATCGTGCTTTTGCGGGCACGGGGAGATAAAAGCCAAGTCAACCTCGCCGCTCAGCACCGCTTGTATCAGGCTGTTGTATTTCCCCTGCTTGAAGCGAAACCTAACATTCGGGTGCTCCTGCCGGAACATGGATATAATCCGGGGAACCATATTCACGCCAAGGCTGTGGGGAAATCCAATGCGGACCTCGCCGAGCTCCGGGTCCATAAACTCCTGAACCGCATGAACAGCGCGATGCAGATCCGTCATGACCGCTTCCGCTCGCTCCAGGAACATTCGGCCTACCGGAGTCAAGCTCAAATTGCGACCTTGCTGGATGAACAGCTTCACGCCCAATTCTTCCTCCAGCTGATGAATTTGGCGGCTGACGGCCGATTGGGACACATGCAGTTCTTCTGCCGCTTGTGTTACGTGTTGTTTTTTAGCCACTTCAATAAAATATTGCAGCTGTCTGAACTCCACTTGTCACTTTACCTCCAACCCTTTTCAACCCCATAATGAACGATGCGAGATCCGGCTATCCGGATTGCGGCGGCTTCTTCAACCTGCGTATGAACGAGGGGAACAGAAGAAATCCTGCGATAAATCCTCCCAGATGCCCCCAAATATTCACCTGCGGCACAATGATGGAGTACACAATCCCTATGCCGAGAATAATTTGAATGGTCTTGCGTGACGATGGGTCGAGCGCCTGCTTGCGAAAAAGTATCAAATAAAGATACGCTCCATAGAAGCCGTATATCGCGCCGGAGGCTCCCACAGACAAGACATTCGCCAGCATAGTCAAGCTAAGCACACTGCCTGCGATCCCGCACAGGAAATAGAAAATCCCGTAGCGCATGCTGCCGAACACACGTTCAAGCGGCGGCGCAAACACGACCAATGCAAACATATTGAACAGCAAATGATCGAAGCCGGCATGCAAGAACATCGCGCCCACCAAGCGCCACATATCTGACATCCCATCCATAAGCGGCGGGTACAGCGCGCCGAAGCGATACAGTGTCTCGGGATTCGTCGAGCCGCCGTTGAGCATCGTCAGGATAAACATGATCAAATTGGCACTGATGAGCGCCGATGTGACCGGATACAATTTCAGAAAGCCGCGAAAGCTTTCGTAACGAAGGAATATCATTCCTTAGCCTCCTCTAGCATTCCCTATATATAACGTTTGAGCCCCCTAATGGTTTCAACAAAAAACTGTACTTTTTTATACGCCTTCATCATTGGACAAGCTGCCCGCATAATGCTTATAATAAACAAGAATGTTGCTAAAATCATCTAAATTTCGTTTAGGAGGAATGAATGGTGGCACAAGAACGCAGCGGCTACACATTAAAAGGCAACCCGATTACACTGGTAGGTCCTGAGCTGAAGGCCGGAGACAAAGCCCCCGACTTCAAGCTGAACAAAGACTTGATGACACAAGTCAGCCTGAGTGACTATGCAGGGAAGGTAAAGCTCATCAGCGTGGTTCCATCTCTGGACACTGGCGTATGTGATGCGCAAACCCGCCGCTTCAACGAGGAAGCAGCCAATCTCGGCGACGATGTGGTCATCTTGACTGTCAGTGTAGATCTTCCGTTCGCACAAGCCCGCTGGTGCGGTGCAGCCGGCGTAGACAAGGTCGTCACATTGTCCGATTACAAAGATCGCTCTTTCGGAACCGCCTACGGCGTATTCATCAAGGAACTGGCCTTGGACATGCGCGCTATCTTTGTGGTCGACAAGAATGACACGATTTCTTATGTTGAGTACTTAAGCGAAATGACCGAGCACCCGAACTATGAGCAAGCCGTTGCGGCTGCCAAGCAGTTGATCGGTTAAGACAAGCACATATATGGACAAACAATAACCGCAGGCGAACCTGCGGTTATTGCCGTTATTGCGATTCTTTGTAAGCAGCAAGCTTGCGGTCAATTTGCTTGAAAATTTCCTGAATAACTCGATAATTGGATCCAAAGTCCCCGAACGACCCCCGCGATGCCGAGTAGATGTCGATCGCTGTTTTTGCCGGCGTAATGGCGAACAAGGTCATTGTAATGTCCTGCACACGGCCAAGCGCCGTTTTCTTCTCCAGGACAATTTCGCCTACGCTCTTCACTTCGTGGAGCAGCTTGTAGCCTGGCATTTTCTTGAGGATTGTCACGACTTCTTCCCAGGTCTGTTCCTTGGAGAGTCGATAGTATCGAGTCTTCAGTTCCGGGTAACGCGCTTTCTCCCCTGTGCTCTCGTGGCTTCTGATGATACCAGCCAAATTTCGTTTCAACAACTGGATGTGCCTCCTTACCGTTGTCCGAAGTTTCCGCTGTCTATTATCATATCATGCTTTGTCATCTATTACCACGGCTCATTTGTGCGGCGCAGGCACAGCTAACTGAACTTGCAGCTGCTCAGCCTCCTGCCCTTCCTGTGAAGCGATCACTTCGATGACTAGGGACAGCATCTCCGGCCTATTCTCGTAGTCAAATTCCGCTTCAAACCTTCCCCAATCCGGAGCATTCGCGGAAGCCTGAACCAATTGCTCCTGCAGAATGCGTCCGCTTTCATCCGTCAGTGCGACAGACACTTGCCCTGCGAACGATCTCGCCGCGCCGCTAATCTTGAGCGTGCCGCGATCCCAATGCGGTGCAAACAAGGCTATGGACTCGCCTGCCTCGACAATGGCGGGCAGATTCGGGCCGGTCCATTCCGCTATGTCCTCCCCTTGCACTTCGTAGAAATGAACGGGAGGCAATTCCGTCCCTCTTACACGCAAGAGGACATAGGGGAAGGAAACCTCTGTTGTCATCAGCATTCCTTTGGCCGGATCTGCGAACGCCACCACTGCCTCTATCTCATCCTTATACCGCTTGAGCTCCAGAACCTCCACGCCGTAACCGCCAGTCGCCTGCTTTCCCCTAGTAATCAATATGTATGTATTTCCTTTGTATTCCCTAACCTGCGCCATCGGGAGCGGCAAGGACTGCTCGATCCAGCCGGCTAGCTCCTCCGGCACTTCCTCTTCGCCGATCACATCAAAGGCCAGCTTCTCAACGGAGCGAATATGCACCTCCTTGGAATCAGCATCCCACTCCACCTCGTTGCCAAGCCCTTCTGCGAACGAGCGAGCCGGAACGTAATAGACACCTTCGTAGGCGATCGTGTCAGGTGCGCTCGATGCTTCCTCGTCGTTCACCCGCTTGCCGTCGAACCAATATGTCACCTGCGGCATCGTAACCTCGATTTGTACAGATTCGGAAGCGGCAAAGCCAATGCTGCCTGTACAAATGCCACCGACAAGTATGCCGAACAGAAAACTTCTTGCTGGTTTCATTCGATTGTCCTCCTGCGACTGCCATTGCTGCACATCTAGTTGTCTATTGGACATGTTTCGCCAGCAGTAAGGAAATTCCTCTTTGTAATTTCTGACATCTCCCCTGAGGAGGAGTGGACGATGCGGCAAATGTCCTATTTAGTCCTCTGCAATCCTGCGTTTGCCATGCAGCGATCAAATGCGGATCGCCCCGAAGCCGTTTGCTTAAATACCCCCGCATGTTCCAGCACTTGCAGAAACTTGTCTCCTACCGCTTCCTGCAGCACACGCATGGCTTGCGCTTCTGTCAGTCCGGTTCCCGAGCGGCGAACCAGCTCCTCAATCCATGATCCGTGCTTGGCGAGAGCCTCATCTCGTTTTATTTCGTTTGCATCATAATGCCGCTGGCCGGTCAGCAGCGCACGAATTTCCCTCAATTCGGCCTGCAGTCTGCCAGGCAATACAGCCAATCCCATCACTTCGATCAATCCGATATTTTCCTTCTTGATATGATGCAGTTCCTGGTGCGGGTGAAAAATGCCATGCGGGTGCTCTTCCGAAGTTCTGTTATTGCGCAGCACCAGGTCCATCTCATACTCGCCGTCTTCATTCACGCGGGCAATCGGGGTTATCGTGTTATGCGGAATTTTTCGGCCGTCCGTTTCGGTAAAGGCGATGATCTCTGCATCGCCATCCTCGTAAGAACGCCAATGCGCCAGCAGTTCTGCTGCGAGGCTGGCCAACGCATTCCGGTCTTTCCCGGAAAGCCGAATGACAGATAGCGGCCACTTCACCAGTGCGGCTGTCACACCCGGGTAACTGGAATGGGCATACAGCCTCTCTGCCTCTGCCCGCTGCATAGGAAACGCATGCCTGCCTCCCTGAAAGTGATCATGATTAAGGATCGAACCGCCCACGATCGGCAGGTCCGCATTCGAACCGACGAAATAATGCGGAAATTGGCTTGCGAAATCCAGCAATCGCGTGAAGGTAGCCGGTTCAATCTGCATCGGCCTATGCTCGGCCGAGAAGATTATGCTGTGTTCGTTATAGTATACGTACGGCGAATACTGCAAATACCAGTGTTCTCCTGCGATATTCACCGGTACGACACGATGATTTTGCCTGGCGGGATGATTGAGCCGACCGGCGTAACCGACATTTTCCACACATAGCAGGCATTTGGGATAATTCCGTTTCGGCGCATTGCGCTCGTCAGCAATTTCCTTCGGATCTTTTTCCGGCTTGGACAAGTTAATCGTAATTTGCAGTTGACCATAAGGGGTATCGCAAACCCAATATTCATTCTTGCTGATTCGGTCCATGCGGATATAGTTCGAAGCCTGCGACAGGGCGTAAAACTCGTCCGTCGCCTGACGGATGGAGCGCTTTGCCGTATTCCAAAATTGCCTTGCCACTTCCGACTGTCGCGGCATAAGCAAGCCCATAATGCGCGCATCCCATAGATCGCGGCAGGTCAAGGTATTATCGGGCATAATCCCGCTCCGGTAAGCCTCATCGAGCAAACGGTCCATAATTTCTGTGACCATCGCGGGAACCGGCTCAGCCTGAATGGTGTCGTATGCCTCCCCTTCCAGCGGCTCTTCCAGCCTGAACAAATCCAGCAACGCATTGCGTGCCGGAATGCGGTCTTCCTCCTTCAACAGCCCGTGCGCTTGGCCATAGCGCAGCAGCCTTTCCACATCCGCTGCCAGACTCATATTTCCCCCTCCTCCTAGCTGTCACATGCTTCCGCTAATCTTGCCCGTATCCATTCGGATTCGCTTGGTGCCATTGCCACGCGTCTCCCACAATCGTCTCCAGACTATCGCGCTTGGGCTGCCAGCCCAGCTCAGCTCGAATACGCTCGCTGGATGCAATCAGCACAGCCGGGTCTCCCGCCCTGCGCGGCTGTACCACAGCAGGGATCGGGTGGCCGGTCACCTTGCGGCAGACATCGATCACTTCTTTCACCGAAAAACCATTCCCGCTTCCTAGGTTGTAAATGCTGCTTGCCCCGCCCTGCCGCAGCTTTTCCAGCGCCAGTATATGCGCATCCGCCAAATCGCACACGTGGATATAATCGCGAATGCAAGTGCCATCCGCAGTGGCATAATCATCCCCGAAAATCGAAATGTGCTCGCGCTGTCCAAGCGGCACCTGCAGGATAAGCGGAATCAAATGGGTTTCCGGATGATGGTCTTCGCCGATCCGGCCATCCGGCAGTGCGCCGGCTGCGTTGAAGTAGCGAAGGGAGACATATTTCAGCCCATAGGCCGAATCGAACCATTTCATCATTTTCTCCATCGCCAGCTTGGTCTCGCCGTATGTGTTCGTCGGAACGGTCCGATCATTCTCCCGAATGGGCACCTGTTCCGGCTCGCCATAAGTTGCCGCGGTTGAGGAAAACACGATCCGGTTCACACCGTGCTGACGCATCGTCTCGAGCAATGCCAATGTCCCGGAAACGTTGTTGTCATAGTACTTGCCGGGATCCTGCATGCTTTCTCCCACGAGGGAGCTGGCAGCAAAGTGAATGACCGCCTCGATGTGATGGCTCTGGAATACGGTATCCAGCCAAGAACGGTCCCGCAAATCGCCCACACACAACGTGCCGCCCAACACCGCTTGGCGATGTCCTTGCGACAAGTTATCAACGACCACTACCTCTTCATTCCGCTCTAACAAGGCCGCCACTGTATGGGAGCCTATGTAGCCGGCTCCTCCTGTCACCAATACTGCCATACCGTCTATTCCTCCTCTTTCTCATGTACGCCGTTTCCGATATCAGCGACGTAGAATTCAGCCTCATAGTCGGTTCGTTCTCTGTAGGCTGCTCCCACCCGTTCAATAAACGTATCTACCTGAGTCTCTTCCACTATGGATACCGTGCATCCGCCGAAGCCGGCCCCGGTCATCCGCGAACCGAGAACACCTTCCACTTGCAATGCCTCCTCTACGAGTACGTCCAGCTCGTGGCAGCTCACTTCATACAAATCGCGCAGCGAAGCGTGGGAGGCATTCATCAGCTGTCCGAATTGCTGCAGGTCATTTCGCTTCAACGCCTTCACGGAAGCCAGCACCCGATCATTCTCCTCAATGACGTGGGCGGCACGCTTGCGCACGATGCTGTCGCCAATAACATGCATGTGCGTCTTCAGCTGCTCCGCATTCAATTCACCCAGCACCTTCAAATCCGGGAAACTGGCACGCAAGTCCGCCACCGCTTGCTCGCATTGCGCGCGGCGCTCGTTGTAGGCGGAATCGACGAGTCCCCTGCTTTTGTTCGTATTGGCGATGAGCACCTTGTAGCCGCTTAGTCGGAACGGAACAAGCTCATAATCCAGCGTATCGCATTTCAGCAGGATGGCATGCTCTTCCTTGCCCATGGCCACCGTAAATTGATCCATGATGCCGCAGTTGACGCCCATGAACTGGTTCTCCGATTCCTGCGCAATCAATGCCAGCTTCACCGGATCCACCTCGCGGCCTTCCGAACGCATGATGCCGTATGCGGTGACGAGCTGTATGGAAGCGGAAGAGGACAAGCCGGAGCCCGGAATATTGCCGGCATACAGCAAGTCGTAGCCGGAGCTGTCGTACCCGTGCTTTTGCAAGTGGGCCAGCACAGCCTTCGGATAATTCGCCCAACGGTCATGCTCCGCGAATACGAGCTGATCCAAATCGCATTCATGGATGCTCGGGAAATTCAGCGAGGCGAACCGCAGCTTGCGATCCGGGCGCTTGCGAGCAACCACCCAGGTGCCGAAGGTGAGCGCTGCCGGGAACACGTACCCTCCGTTGTAATCGGTGTGCTCGCCAATCATGTTGACTCGTCCTGGCGCGAAGAAGAAGCGCAAGCCACCCTCTCCCTTTCCCGCATTGTCGAATGCTTCATGAAAGGCTGCGGTCAAAGTCTGTCTGTGTCTGTCCATTCTCTTCATATCAAGGTTCCTCCCCTAGTCAAATATGTCTTAGGCTGAGCAAACACTTCCTGCAACAGCAGTGTGGCTGCACCTACAACGCCGCATACAGCGCCTAATTGCCCGGGCATGATGGACAAGCGCTCCGTGTTGACTGCCATGGCTTCCTTGCGCACGGTTTCGCGAATAGGATGGAACAAAAATTCGCCTGCCTCCGATACGCCGCCTCCGATCAGGATCATATCCGGGTTGACAACGTTCACCATCATCGCCAACGCGCTGCCGATATGCTCCCCGGTTTCCCGCAATAGGCGAACGGCGAGTTCATCCCCCTGCATGGCCGCCTGATGAATCAGCTGGCCGGTAATACGCTCCGGCTTCCCTGCCGACAGCTGTTCCAGCAGGCTGTCTGCGCCCTGCCTCACAGCGATGCGCGCGCGCTTCTCCAAAGCCGGACCGGAGGCGAATGTCGACAGGCAGCCTCTCTTGCCGCAATAGCAAATTTCTTGGCTGTCATCAGAAATGGGGATATGGCCAATTTCCCCTGCTCCGAAATGCGCGCCGTACAACAGCTGGCCATTCAGATAAATCCCTGAACCAATGCCTGTTCCAACGTTCAGAAATACAAAGCTCTCCGCCTGCTGCGCGGCCCCAAACCATTTCTCCCCCGCTGCCATCGCGCGCGCGTCGTTGTCTACCATAACGGGAAGCTCATACCGATCATTGAACCATTCGCGTACTGCGACCTGCTTCCATTGGAAGGCCGGCGCATACAGGGATACCCCCGCATTCGGATCGACGAGCCCGTGCGCGCCGATTCCCAGACCAACCATGCGCATGGAACGGGATGCTGCCCATTTCAGCAAGCGATCTGTCACTTGGTCCATCAAGCCAAGGATGGCAGCTTCTGATCGATCAGCTGGAAGCGGAACGATCTCATCATGAACCGCCTTTCCATGCAAATCGACGATCCCGGCGTGAATCTGGCGAGGTCCAAGATCGAGGCCAATGGCTCCCCATGCCCTTTCATTTAGGGCAATCATCGTCGGCTTGCGCCCACCGCTTGATGTCCCGCTTCCCGTTTCCCTCACAATCCCGAGCTCAAGCAAATCACTCACGATGCTCGACACCGTAGCCGGTGTAAGTCCGCACGTCTTCGCAATGTCTGCTCGCGAGACCATCTCCTGCTCCCGTACAATGCCTAGAACCGCTGCGGTGTTAATATCCTTGATGAGCGAGGCTTTTGCAGTTGCTGGTGTCCCGCGCTTGTTGGCTCCGTCCGTCTGAACAACCATGCTTCGTCCTCCTTTCTTTTTTTATTGAATAAAGTAAGTTTAGCACAAGCCAGAAGCAGCAGCAAGCCCAATCCTCTGCACTTGGAAGTAACGGAGGGATCACATGGGAGCTGTTCAGCTCTGGCGATTAAAGGGCAAAAAAATACCCGCTATTGCCGTATAGTTCTACTTGTTTCATGAACCCGCTCTCGCAGGTGGGTTACCGCAATGCCGCTTTTGAAGTCCCCTTTTGGGGGCATGTCAGCCACGACAAGATGTTGGAATCCCGTGAAACAATCATTGGTTCAAAACAATTATGGAACCATACGCACAACGCAGGATATTCTTTTTTTTCTTAACCCACGAAAGTGAAGAAAAGCTCGGAGGCTTATTCCGATTACTTTCGCGGGGCCCGATCTAAGTTAACCCGGCGAAAGTGAAGAAAAGCTCGGAGGCTTATTCCGATTACTTTCGCGGGGCCCGATCTAAATTAACCCGGCGAAAGTGAAGAAAAGCTCTGAAGCTTAGCCTATTCCTTTTCGCGGATTGTGTTGCTTCCGTACTTCGTTGATTGGCTTATCCCTATTATAGACCGCTCTCCGGCAAAAGTAAACGTCGAGCCGCTAGGAGTTGCTGGGAGTGCAGGGAACACGTTATTTCTTGGACGATTCCTCTGTCAAATCCGCCTCGGCCCGTTCAAGCATGTCCATGTCCTCTTCATCGGCGGCCGCTTCCGCTTCTTCCTTCTGCTTCTGGATATCCAACGCCTTCTGATACACGCGATAAAAGTGCCAGAACGCCATATACGCAATCAGGCTGCCCATAAAAAACGGGATCAGAAAAGGAAACTGATAAAAGCTTATGTAAAGGATGACGCCAGCCGATAACGCAATCATGATGGAGGTAAGCGGTCGGCCTATGGTGATCAGCACCGAATTTTTCAAGAGCTGCAATGTCGACATATACATGTGCGCTGTCAGCGAAAAGAAATGGAAGGCTGAAATGCCGAGCACGACCATAAATACAAGGAACATGATAGCCAAAATTCCGGATAGGTTCGCTTGTGCGCTGTAAAACTGGAAGTTCATGATCATGACCGCATAGATCACAGTATACAGCAAGCCGCCCAACAGGCTTTGCACATAATTGTCCTTAAATCCCTTGAAAAAGGTGCGCAGCAGGGGGGCATCCTCCTGCCCCATAATCCACTTGCGCACAACCGTAAACATGGCAGTAGTTGCCGGAAACAAGGTAAAGGGGGCTACGGCAGCCATCAAGTAGAGCACGCTCCGTATTTGTTCCGTATTTTCCGCTGTAAGCAAGCTAAGTCCGAAGAAAAAAAACGGGGCGGAGCACAGCACCCACAGCACATTGGTCACTGAGAAGCGCATAATCCATTCCGTAATACGGTACAACCCACCCATAAATCCGTTCATTTCCAATGCAACCACTCCTTTTGCGTCATGTAAGTTAGCCCGCTAATATAGACAACCTAGAGGGCCTATGCTGCCTATTCGCGGGACCGCGTAAAGAAATGCCGATTCCGCCGCTGTTCCGACGGCGAAACCGGCTCTTCGATGATGCTTACTTAGCGGTAATTCGATTCTTTGGAGAAGGAAGAATCCCCGCCGCCGTAGCGATTGCTGCTGCCGCTTTTTGCATAACGGCTGCCGCCTCGATCCCCGCGTTCATTGCGTCCGCCGCGCCCGTCTCCGCGATAGCCGCGATTGCCTCCGCCAGTCTTGCCTCCGCGGTTGCCTCCGCCATAGCTGCTGCCGTAACGGCGATTGCCGCCTCGAATGTCAGGCTTGCGCTTCTTCGCGCGAATCGGATCTTCCGGCGTCAGGTTAATTTCCACTTCGTTCTGCTCGCCTGTCAACAGCTTAAGAGCCGCAGACATCAGATGAACCGAATCATACTGTTCGAGCAGTTGGATGGACAAGCCTTTGAACTCCTGGTAATTATCGCTTTGCACGACTTCCAGAATGCGTTCCGCCATAATTTTTTGCTTGCCTTCCATCGCTTCAGCCACACTTGGCAACGGCTTCTTCATAATCCGATGCTTGGTCACCTTCTCGATGAAGTGCAGGTGATCGATCTCGCGCGGCGTCACAAATGTCCAGGCCACGCCTTCCTTGCCTGCGCGCCCCGTCCGGCCGATCCGATGCACATAGCTCTCGGGGTCTTGCGGCAGGTCAAAGTTGATGACGTGCGTCACACCCGACACGTCCAAGCCGCGCGCCGCAACGTCTGTCGCCACCAGCACATCAATGCTGCCGTCCCTGAACTTCCGCATCACCGTATCGCGCTGATTTTGCGACAAGTCTCCGTGCAGCCCTTCTGCCGAATAGCCGCGCTTTTGCAGCGCTTCGCTCAGCTCATCCACACGGCGCTTTGTGCGTCCGAAGATGATTGCCAGCTCTGGCGCTTCCATATCGACCAATCTGCACAGCGCATCAAATTTCTGGCGCTCCTGCACCTCAATATACGCCTGATTGATCAGCGGAGCGCTCACCTGCTTCGGCACGACCGATACATGCTCGGGATTGCGCAGGAATTGCTGCGCCAGCTTCTGGATGTTCGGAGGCATCGTTGCGCTGAACAGCATCGTCTGCCGCTCCTCGGGAATCAGCTTCAAGATCGAAGTAATATCATCCATGAATCCCATATCCAGCATCTCGTCGGCTTCGTCCAGAATGACAGTTTGCACGTAGTCCAACCGAATGGTCTTGCGGTTAATGTGATCCAGCAGCCGTCCTGGCGTACCGATGATGATTTGCGGGCGCTTCTTCAATGCGCGAATTTGCTTGCCGATATCCTGGCCTCCATAAATCGGCAGCGAGCGCAATCCCTTGAACCGGGACAGCTTGCCGATTTCTTCTGCTACCTGAATGGCGAGCTCGCGGGTTGGAGCCATGATCAACGAAACAATGCGGTCTTCTGTCGGAGGAATTTTATTGATCAGCGGGATGCCGAATGCAGCGGTTTTGCCTGTACCTGTCTGTGCCTGGCCGATCAGATCGCGGCCTGCCATTGCAATGGGAATAGCCTTCTCCTGAATGGGTGTCGCTTCCTCAAATCCAAGCTCCGTAATCGCCTTGAGTACCTTGGGTTCGAGTTCTAGTTCCTGAAATGTTTTCAATATGGGTCCTACTCCTTTTCCTTCCGGGAATCATACAGTTCCCTCTATATTTGTGAATGGTCATATCATCTTTCGCACGGCGTCCAATCGCCTGCGGCAAGTTCCGCCTGCCAGCCGCTATTCATCAGAAAAGCTCCATTATCGGAGCTAGTCGTTACATACGATTATGCCGTACAACAGATAATTTATATAAGTATAACACGGGCCATGCAGGGAATTCCAGTAAAGCAAAGGAGAACCTTAGAATGCTGAACAAATCCATCCCCAGTTTCATCATGATTTTAGGCGCGGCCATACTGGCCTGCGGGTTCAATCTGTTCCTCATTCCCCATCAGATGCTGAGCGGCGGCGTCTCGGGGGTATCGATGATTATTGGCTATTGGAGCGGCTTTGACATCGCGATCCTCTACTTCATCCTGAACCTTCCCCTGTTGATATGGGGCTGGTTCGTCATTGGCAAATTGTTTATTTTCTACAGCATCCTCTCGGTCTTGTTCACATCCTGGTTCCTTGAATGGATTCCGGTGCGGGCGGTGGCCGAAGATTTGCTGCTTTCGGCCGTCTTCGGCGGTGTCATCGTCGGGATCGGCACCGGTATCTCGCTGCGCTTCGGCGGGTCCACCGGCGGCTTCGACATTCTCGGCTCCATCCTTACCCGGCAGCGCGATTTCCCGTTAGGCACTCTGCTGTCCGGTCTGAACGGTATTGTCGTCATTGCGCTCGGGTACATGTTCAACTGGAACGATGCGCTGGCCTCCATGCTATCGATTTATGTCGGAGGCAAGGTGGTTGACACCATTCACATCCGACATGTAAAGGTGACCGCTTTTATTATCACCACTTGCAAGGATGCCATCCTTGCAAAACTGCTCCAAAAGCCGCGCGGCGTTACCGTCGTCCATACGCGAGGCGCCTTCTCCCACACGGAAAAGGATATGCTGATGACCGTGACAACCCGCTACGAATTGGCCGAGCTTCGCCGCATCATCCGGGAAACCGACCCGAAAGCGTTCGTCAACGTCGTCCCGACTGTCGGGGTGCTGGGCGAATTCAGGCGCACTTGAAGGAGGCTTTCACAACTTGCCGGCAAGCGTCAAGGCCGCCTTCTTGACATGTGCAAGCGCAGAGGGACAATCAAATAAATTGCAATTTGTTAAAAAAAAGGGTCTTTCACGAGACAGCTTCTATGGTATAATGAGGTACGGATTTGTCATAGGATGTTGTTGACGAATTCGGTATTTCTGGTGTTTAACCGCTCTATTCTCGCAACTAGCTTGTTTGCTTTTTCCAAAGGTCATGAATACCAATTGGAAGGGTGATAGCGATGGAACCGGAAGCTGTTAAATTGGCCAGGATCGTGAAGAGCTTTACCCCGGATCTATATCCGTTCCTGACAGAGAACGAATTGGAATCGCTTATCGTTCTGCGGGACGGCATGGACAAACTTGATACGGAAGGCGCGCTGGAAATTATCCAGCACAGCATTGCCGAGCACCAGAAGGACGCCCTGCTTCATTAATGGGCGTCTTTTTTTTTGTAAGCTGCAAGAATATTAGTAGTCTGTCATTCTCCTGCTGCCGCAGCAATTGTTGAAAAACGTCATTTTTTCCAATGTTCAAGTCGAAAGCTGTCCGTTATAATAAAACTATCAGTATATCCCGCAGCTGAAACCTTTATACGTAGGGAATACTTCCAGACGACGCATAGAAGCTTGGCTTGTTGCGTACACATCCGATAAAGCCATTCGCTGGATGCGGCCAAAGGGGAGAACGGACGAGCCAAACGGCGTCCAACACAAAGGAGACCGACTTCATGGACATTTTACTTGCTTCACTTCTGCTGCTGATGGGCAATGTGGAGGAAGCGCAGCCTGACGCAAGCTTCGAGCAGCTCATACAGGCATCCCTAGACTCCAAGCATGCGATCATTGCACAGCTTCCGGAGGGAAATGCCGGCAAGCCAGTTCTGGATGGGGGTTCATCCAGCATTAGCGGCGAATCCGGCAAATCAGACTTGCTGGTCAAGCTTGATCCCCAACGGGAAGAAGCCCCTGTAGTGCGAGGCATCTATGTCACTGCTCACAGCGCGGCAGGTGCTAGAATGGAATCGCTGCTGCAGCTGATGGACGATACCGAGTTGAATGCCATGGTCATCGATGTGAAAGACGATTGGGGCAACATTACTTATCCATCAGAAAACCCGAAGCTTCAAGAGATGGGGACAACCACCAAAATTATACGCGACATACCTGCACTTATGGATACATTGGAGGAGCACGACATTTACCCGATAGCAAGGATTGTTGTCTTCAAGGATTCCATTATCGCCAAGAAGAAGCCGGAATGGTCTTTCCTTCGCCCGGACGGCACCGTGTGGGACAACGGAAAGCCGCACAACCCGGAGAGCTTCGTCAACCCGTACCTTCAAGAGGTGTGGGACTACAATATAGAAGTAGCGAAGGAAGCTGCCGCACTTGGCTTCAAGGAGATTCAATTTGACTACGTTCGGTTCCCTGAAGGATTTGAAACAAGAGCGGACAAACTGACCTACTACCAGGACGAACGAAGCCGAATTGAAGCCGTGGCAGATTTCGTGCAATATGCACGGGAGGAGCTGGCACCGCTCGGCGTTCGCGTCTCCGTCGATATATTCGGCTACGCTGCTTCTGTCCCTGCGGCCGAGGGGATCGGCCAGGATTTCAACAAAATCTCGCAATATGTGGATGTCATCTGCCCGATGGTCTATCCAAGCCATTACAGCACGGGATGGTTTGGCCAGAAGGTGCCGGATGCCAGCCCGTACGAAGTCATCTATGGCGCTATGGCAGACACGCACACAAAGCTGGAGGAAATCGGCGAGCTCAAACCGATCATCCGGCCATGGATTCAGGATTTCACAGCTTCCTGGGTGCCGGGTTATATTCCTTATGGCAAGAAGGAAGTCGAAGCGCAGATTCGGGCCATGCAGGAACAAGGCATCGACGAATTTCTGCTCTGGAACGCTTCCAACCGATACACCGCCGGAGTCGATTATGATCTGGACCCGGAAACGTAGCATCGACTGGCGCTCTAGCGGAGTGAGCTATACGGCGAGGAGCCTGTCTGCGAGGAGTTGCCATGCGGCAGGCGCTGCTGGAGAGCTCGACCCGACTGCTGTCGCGCTTGCAAGCCATGGCACAGTACCTGCCGACGCCTGCGAGAACTGGTATAGAACTCGTACCTGCCGCTGAGAGCCCGGCGACTGCATAAGAAGCTGTCTCAACAGTCTATTGGACTGGGGGCAGCTTCTTTTCATTAAGGCAGCAGAATAGGCAGTGTCTCTACGTGCGGCTATTAGAGGAAAATCGTGGACTTATTTCATCAAGCGCCAAAGTAGTCTGTCATATAAGCGAACGGACTGGTCTTATTCTGAGTCCAACATATGTATACCAGTGTGAGTCAGGCGAATAAGTCCGGTAACGTCCGCTAATTCTCCGACTTTATCAGTTTTGCTTGAAATAAGGCCAGCCGCTTCCGCTAAAATCTGGTTGCACGGATTCAGAGCGGGTGTTGCACGACGCAGGCAAAGCCGTACGCTGAAGTGCGGAAACCAAAAAGAGCGAAACCATCACAGTCCCTCGGACTGGCAGTCTCGCTCTGTACTCCAAAGCCGCGATGAAGCTAGCTCGTCCTATTCTTCCGCAGGCGGAGTAAAGGTCCGGTTGGCCAGCTCGGCATCCAGCATGAAAAACGCATTGCTGTCGTTCTCAATTCGCTTCAGCTTCTGGATCAGTCCGTCGAACAGCGCTTCCTCCTCGACCTGTTCATCGATGAACCATTTCAAGAAATGGATCGTCGCATGCTCGCGCTCGCTGTAAGCCAGGTCGGACAAGCGGTAGAACCTTCTCGTCACTTCCTGCTCGTGGCGGTAGCCGTGCTCAAATGCCTGCAGCACCGATTCATAATCGTTATTCGGGTGATCCATGCCGGTAATGATCGCCCGTTTGCCCAATGCGTCGATATAACGGAAAATTTTCATTGCATGAAACCGTTCCTCCTCGGCTTGCACGAGGAAGAAATTCGAAAACCCGTCATAGTTCTCTTCCGCGCAGTATGCGCCCATCGCCAGATACACTTGCGCAGAGTAGAACTCATAGTTCATTTGCTCATTCAATTCTTTCAGCAGCTGTTCGCTAATCATGGCCATACACTCCTTTTAAGTTCATTCGTATCAGTTGTCTTACGGTCCTATTGCGAAAGCCGCAGAGTCAGATCGTACAGCTCCTTGTTGAACGGCTTTTTCGCTCCGATTACTTCATCAATCGGCGTAGCCGTAAGCTCGCCCTTCACAATGCCGAGCGCCTTGCCGGAATCGCCCGCCAAGAGCTGACGCACGGCATAATCGCCAAGCCGACTCGCCAGGATGCGGTCGTTGTGGGTAGGGGAACCGCCCCGCTGGATATGGCCGAGCACGGTTACCCGCGGATCCATATCCGTACGCTCGGTCAGCTCTCTGGCAATGTCATCCCCTTTGCCGACGCCTTCCGCTACAACGATAATGCTGTGCCGCTTGCCATGCTCGAAGTTTTCCTTCATGCGGGCCGCAATTCGGTCCATATCATAAGGAACCTCCGGCACCAGAATCGCTTCCGCGCCGCTTGCCAGTCCCGCATAGAGCGCAATATCGCCGCAATGGCGGCCCATAACTTCAACGACGGAAGCCCGCTCGTGCGATGTCATCGTATCGCGCAGCTTGTTGATGGCATCCACAACGATGCTGACAGCGGTATCGAATCCGATTGTGAAATCGGTGAACGGGATGTCATTGTCAATCGTCCCGGGCAGCGCCATCGTGCGAATGCCCTGCTGGCTAAGCTTGCTCGCCCCTTGATAGGAGCCGTCCCCGCCAATGACGACTATGCCGTCGATGCCGCGCTTGCGCAAATTTTCCGCACCCTTTTGCTGGCCCTCCAGCGTCATGAACTCCTTGCAGCGAGCCGTCTGCAGAATCGTGCCGCCCCGCTGAATAATATCCCCTACACTGCGCAGATCCATCGGACGGATATCATCGGTAATCAGGCCCAAGTAGCCGCGCTGCACAGCATGAACTTCAAGGCCGTGATACAGGGCGCTGCGCACGACAGAACGCACGGCAGCGTTCATGCCCTGGGAGTCACCCCCGGAAGTTAAAACAGCGATAGATTTTACGGTCATCTCGATTTCCTCCTGTCGGTTTTGTATCGTATCCAAACACTGTTGATCCAAAAAAACAACCGCACTAGCGGACTTCGCTTCATCAGTCTTTTGGAGATTTGACGGACATTGTGCTGGCCCTCCACTTTCGGGTCCGATAAGTATAAGGCCAGCAAGCCTTCCACAACCATGCCGTGATAAGCCGGCTCCGCCAATCCCAACGCCTGCATGCGCGCCTGCTCGGCAAACCATTGAATGCGCGACGCTGTTTCTTCCCCGCTTGTATAATAGCTGCAGAAGTTCAAGTCCCCGCCCGCTTCATCCTCCGCTTGGTCAATCAAGTAATCGAGCAGAATATGCAGTCCGTTTATGTATGGAAAATAGGCTCTTGCGGTTCGGTTCACGGCATCCTCGGCCAGATGCTTATCCGATGCCAATGCGAACAAGGTAAACATGCCTAATGTGGATCCGGTTGCGGCTGCATATTCGTTCCAGCGCAAATCGGTCCCCAAGTCCTTCCGTTGCTCGAACCAGTCCAGCAAGGCAGGCAGCCTGGCGTCATGCCGAATGTGCTTGTGCACCTGCAAATCCGCATACAAGCTTACCCATTCACGCAGCTGCTCCATCACCAGCGAGTAAGAGGGCAGCATGCATATGCAGGACTGGCAAGTGCGAACCAGCCGATGCAAATATCCCCCGTCATCCTGCTCGCTCCGATAGCGATAATAGTCCTGCAATGCCGCTCCCGGATCGATAGCGTCCAGCATTGACTGATGCAGGCTGCGGAAATCTTCCGGAGCCATCGAAGTGCTGCGGTCGCACAAATTGTCCAGATAATCGCTTATCGTTTGCAGCGCGACGATTAGCGGGATAAGCACATGCGCCTGCTCAGGCCTCATGGCGGCGTACACGGCTCCCCCCTGGCAATGAAACCGCTTGTCTCGCATGCTGGCCAACGCTTGCTTGCGCAGTTCGGGATCTGGAATGCGCTCGGCCTCCTCCTGCCAGTAAGCCAGCTGCCGGTCAACTTCCGGCAGGATGGAGCGATACATGCGCAGCATCAGTGTAAGCGGGTTACCCGGCGCTCGATTAGGATTGAACCAGCGATTCAAACAACCTTCCCCCAAATTCCGCATGATAGGAATAGTCGAGCAGCAAGGCCATCTCCGTACGTTGTATGCGTCTGAGCAGACGTCCGCTCGCTTCATCATCCGCATGCGACTGCGCTTCCACCAGGTTGACATATGTAGAGGCATCCCATCTGTCCCACTCCGCAATAGAAAGACAGGCGCGGCGGTGTGCCGCCTTTCTGGAGGAAAGCTCTTCGATCGCATGCAGCAGTTCTTCCCTGCTCTGCTCGATCAACGCACTGGAAACTTCCAGCAAGGAGGAATGCACGTCATGCTTGCCTGTCCGGGCAAACCAATATTTCGCATTGCTATAGTCCGTCTCCATCCTGTGCATGATCCCGTGCCAATAGCTGCCTTCCTGCGTATCAAGCGACTGGGAAATCGCATGCGATTCGTCAAGCTCGTCATTCCAAAGCAGCAGGCCCGATTTTAACGCGCGTGCATGAGCACTCGTTCCGGGATCCCAGGCACGGATCTCCTTCCCCAAGGATTCGTCCCAGCTGTGTTCAGGGGATAATGCCTGCACCGGCTCCCGGTTAAAAAGCCGGATGGCCGCTTGAATGATGATTTGTTGCTCCATCGAGTACCCCTCCTTCGTGTGTGACAGGCTGTCCATTCCTGCCTCTGCCTCGTACCGTTCGCCCCTCGCCGGCAAAACCATCTGCCTGTTTCATCATTATAATATAAAATGGCTACTGATGCGATTTCCCTGTTTTTCCCCCATCCAGCTCTTGATTGACCCGATACCATATTTGCAAATCGTTGATGCGCGAAGCCAGCTCCGCGATTTCGCTGTTCAGCCTGCAGGACCGGGCGAAGTCAAGCTCCTTGCCAAGTTCGTCCTGCTTCAGGTTGATGCGCTGCTCGAGCTCGCGAATGCGATCCGGAATACTTCCCCGGATCTGTTCCCACTCCCCCAGAATGGCTTCCTGCTCCTCCGGTAGAAACGCATCAAATTCCCGTTCCAACACGGGCAGCCGGATGCCCAGTCTCTCATCCCATTCAAATGTAAATCCGCTGCTTGCCGTCATGTCCACAAAACCTGCCTTCTTTGCCGCAATCATGGATCAGACCTGCTGTCTGATTCCGTTCAAATGCCATACGTTTAATGTATCATGATCGAATTGTCCCACACCAGTGAAAACATTTCAAATTTTCCCCCCATCCGTCCTTGGCGAAACGTGATATACTAATGCACTAAGGGGTGCTGATATGGACGTAGAGCGAACGACTACAGTAACAGCAGGCCGGATGGCCGCTTTTTTTCTTCCTTTGGGTATTTCGGCAAGCCTGGTAACGATCTCGCATGTCATCATTAACGGCACACTGGCAAGAGCGGAAAACCCGGCGCCTATCATTGCTGCATATGCGATCGCGTTAAGCTTTATGGCCATCATTGAGAAGCCGGCAGTGCTCCTGCGGCAGACTTGCTCCGCGCTTGTCAGGGACAAGGTCTCCTTCCGGGCGATGTCCAAGGTCACCTTCGGCACGCTCGCCATATTGATGCTGATTGGGGCGATTGCCGCTTTTACGCCTATCGGAGGTCTGATCTTCCGGCATGTATTCGGGGTAGAGGAGCAGCTGATCGGGGCAACTGTCGATGCATTCCGCATCCTCATGTTCGTCACGCTGTTCTCCGGCATCCGCTGTCTGTATCATGGCATCATCATTTCCAATATGCGAACGAAGTGGCTGACGATCGGAATGATTGTGCGGCTGGCCGCGATGTTCCTGCTCGCGCAATTGCTGCTGATGAACGATCTGGTGCGTACCGGTCAAGCTGGAGCGATCATCTTTCTCGCCGGGATGGCCATTGAGGCTGCCGTTGCGTTCTGGGAGGGGCGCACACTGGCCAACAAGCTCCCGAATCGCTTGGAGGAGCACCCGGTGACGAATACCAAACCGATCCTCCAATTTTACAGACCGTTTGTCCTGTCCGCCTTCATCTCTGTCCTGGTCGGGCCTGCGGTGAACATCATGCTGGGCAAAACCGTAGATTTCACGTTAGCTGTCGCGTCCTTTGCGTTAGCCATGAGTTTGATGCATCTGGTGAACAGCTTCTTCTCGTACGTCCACCAGCTCGTGCTCAACTTTTTCCAGGCCAACGCCGCCTTGGTCAAGCGGTTCGTTGCAGTGCTAAGCCTGATTCCGGCACTGCTCCTGGCACTGCTCGGCTTCACTTCGTTCGGCAACTGGATTGTGGAAGCCATGCTTGGCGCCAAAGGCGAGCTGCTGGATGGAACGATCCAGGCCCTTCGCGTATTTATCATCTTGTCTCTGGCCTTCCCTTGGCTGGACTACATGAATGGCAGGCTAATGCTGGCCGGGCAAACTCGGGCGATGGTTTGGTCGCAATCGGCGAATATCGTCACCACGATCACCTTGCTGGTCGTGTTGGTGGCGCTGTTCCCTTCTTGGAATGCGATGATCGGGGCAGCCGGACAATCGCTCGGAGTTGTGGCGGAATTGGCAGTTGCAGCCTACGTGGTCAGAAGGAACGAGCGGATGCCGCGGTTTTCCCGAGATCACAGGCAAGCTCAACGCAAACAGATAGAGAGCTGAAGCGGCTGACAGCACATAATGGGGCATCTTAAATAAGCAAGTTTGGCCAGCATGTGCATAGCGGAAATTTCATTAATAAATACAACCCTGTACGAGAATCAGAAAAAGAAAAGAGTGGAGAGAAACGATGCAACAAGAGAAAGCTGGCCAAATGGCTGATCCATCCTATGACGCAGCGCAAAACCGCAATTTCTTAAACCTGAAGGCCTTCTCCTTCAGCTTCTACATGACTATGGCGCTGATCATTTCGCAGCTGCCGCTGTACTTTGAATCTCAAGGGTATTCCAAGCTTGAAATCGGAACCCTATACTCCATCGGTCCTTTGGCCGGGATTTTTGCCAACCTGTTCTGGGGTGTCATCAGCGACCGGTACAACACGATCAAGAAAATATTGATGATCTGTCTGGCCGGACAGTTTTTCATGGTGATCGGCATGATTTACCATAGCTCCTTCGCCATGTTGACCGTCATTATGCTGTTTTTTTATTTTTTCCAAACGCCGATGAATCCACTGAATGACAGCCAAATTTTGCTGACGATCCGCAACACGAAAAAAAGCTACGCGTCCTTCCGCATGTGGGGCTCCGTCGGCTTTGCGTCCTCCAGCTTGATTTTCGGCTGGCTGCTCGGCCTGACTGGCGCGGAATGGACCGTCTACCTGATGTTCGCAACCATTGTTGTCAGCCTAATCCTGGGTGCGCCATTGAAAGAGCGCCAAGGCACTATGAGCAAAATGGATTTCTCCGGCATCATACCGGTGCTGACGTCCCGCAAATTTCTGATCTTCCTTGGACTCGTCTTTGTCCTCATGCTCGGTCATCGGGTCAATGACGGATTTCTTGGCCTGTACATGCAGGAGCGCGGCGCCAGCAATTTTATCGTCGGTCTCGCGTGGACGTTCGCATCCATGAGTGAAATCCCGGTGTTCTTCCTGCTCAGCAAATATGGACACCGGTTTAAGGAGCTGCCGCTCCTGGGCATTGTCGGCATTCTGTACTGTATCCGCTTCCTGCTTACCTTTACTGTCTCTTCGCCGGTCGGCATCGCGGCGGTTCAGCTGATGCACGGCGTGACCTTCGGCATGTTCCTGTTCACGGCGCTGCGTTATTTGCAGCAAATCGTGCCGGATCAGTACAAATCAACCGGCATGGCTGTGTTCACGGTTACATGGGTGGGCGTTGCAGGCTTGATCAGCGGTACGGTTGGCGGCTGGGTCTACGATGCCATCGATGCCCATACGCTGTATGTCGCCGCTATTATTCTGTCTGCTATAGCCAGCGTCGGCTTCTTCGCAGCGCATCTGTCCCGCAGGAACGCCGCATAGCATGGTGCACGAATCGAAGATCGCACAAAGCCGAGCGCTAACATGCCCGGAAATGGATAAAGGCTGCCCGACTTCGGAGAATACCGAGTCAGGCAGCCTGTTTTCATTTAGCGTTATCCCTTCTTCTTCAGCACCAGCTGTGTGTGGGAGCCTGGGATAAAGGGCAGCCGCGACGGGACAAGTCTTGCCTCGACCAGCTCTTGGGGCAGCCTCTCCAGCAGTGCGTCCAACTCTGGATAAGGACGAAACTCGGGCAGACTGACAAGAGGATATATCCGCACTTCTCCGCTGGGGCGGCACACTCGCAACAGCTCGCTAAGAGCTTGTGCATGAAAGTCCTCATTGCCAACATCCCCGTACAGAAACAAAAAGTGACTGCATACAACGAGTGCAAATCGATCGTCGGCAAACGGAAGGTTCGGCAAGCTAGCCGGCACATAAGCCTGCTGGCGCGATTCCGAGCTGTAATGGCTGCCAAATCGCTCCAAGCTCTGCCTGCGCAGCTGTTCATGCTGCTCCAGCGAACCGTAATAGTCCCAGTCGAAATGCTCCCTTGCTTGATCCAGCTTGGCCGTGGACAGGCGAATTTCTTCTTCGGCTTCCTGCAAAATCTGCTTGGGCGAAAGCGCATACCGCGGATCGGCGGCCAAAGCCTCTACCCCTGCCTCGCACAGCTCGGCTGCAAAGGATGACGCTCCGCCGGCTACATCCAGCACAGGCCCTTTCAGCAGCGATTTGTCCTCGCCAAGATCAAACATTGCCGCATACTCGGCATACGAACGGCAGGTCATGGCAATGCCCGCCTGATCGTACCGGGGCTGTCGGCTTTCATTTCCCGCTTGCTCATCTGCCTTGCTCAAGCTTGATGCGGGACGCTTTGTTTCCTTGCTCATCGTTTACCCTCTCCTCTTCTCAGCTCATCTCAACACTTCTCATACGCAAGCGGCTCATTCACTTGCATGTCCATCTTACCACATCAATTAGCAATGGCCCACCAATTCATGCCATGGACAGCTTCGTAGAACGGAGCGAACATGCTATAATAAGGCGTGAGATGCCGGTGCCAGCTTGACAAGCGTACCCGCAGATCCGGAACGGAGGACATAATCAATGATCAAAAAAGTGCAAATTTACAAAACGGACAAATGGAACATGTTGAACGTGGAAGTGCATGGCCGGCAAATTATTGTACGGGAGATCTCGGATCAATGGGGGGAAGAAGCCCATACGTTCCTAAGCAGACCCGAACTGATGAACTGGGCAGAGCAAAGGTTCGCAGCCGATCGCTTTCCCGGCACGCCGGAAGAGCGCGAGGAAATCCTCGCCAAGCTTCGGGAGGTTTGAATTTCCAAACCTGCTTCGGTCTTGCGGCATCATTCATGGCGACCCGCACGGCCTCCATGCTGTGCGGGCTGCCCGGCTGCCATCGACAGCCAATCATTTCTTCCCTTATAATGAGCAAATAACGGTATCGCTCCCGGAAAGGAGATCACAGTCATGGAAGATTGGTCCTCGCTATTTATCTTTTTGCTGGCTTCCTTCGGATTCGCCTTTGCAGTGATTCTGAAGAAAGACCAAATTCCTGAGGTCCTGCGCCGTCCCTTGGCGATCATTGCGCTAGTGCTCGTGCTAGTCTCGTTCGGTTCACTGGTCGTCGCCTTTTTCACTTCGTTTACATAGACTTGTTTTTTTGTAATCATCCCTGGATTCACGCTATAATAAATAAAAGAGAAAGCCATACTATGGAAAACGAACTTCGGTATGAAGGGGCGTGTTTCCATGAGTAAGGCTGGAACCCGAGCTGCCGCAGCCTTTTGCACGGTAGCTTTATGCGCAGCAGTTGTGCAGACTTCCGGAATGCTCGCAGACCGCGAGACCGGCAGCCAAACCGGAGGAAGCCAGGAGAGCTTCAGCATCCGGACGATTCGTCAAAGTGATGGGAGGAGTTCGATGAGCCAGACCAGTAGCCAAGTAACCAAGCGCTCCGACGTGCCAGCAGAGCATCGTTGGAAGCTGGAGGATCTGTTCGCTAATCAGAACGAATGGGATCAGGAGTATGCAATCGTCAAGAAGCAACTGGACAAAGTAGCCGAATTTCAGGGCACGTTGAAAGATGCATCCAGTGTAAAGGCTTGTTTCGAGCTGGAGGACGACATCTCGCTGCATATGGAAAGACTTTATGTGTACGCCAACATGCGTCATCACGAAGATACAGCCGATCCAACCTATATGGCCTTGTCTGAAAAAGCCAAGAAGCTAAGCGTCGAAGTTAGCGAAGCCTTGTCTTTTATTACCCCGGAAATATTGGCGTTGCCTGAAGAGACGCTCAAGGGATTTATCGACGATCCTCAACTATCTGCTTACAAGTTTACACTGGAGGAAATGCTCCGCCAAAAACCGCATGTGCTCCCTAAAGAACAGGAAGCGCTCATGGCTCAAGTCGGCAACCTTTCACAAGCGCCTAACACGATTTTTGGCATGATCAACAATGCGGACATGAAGTTTCCTAAGGTACGGGACGAGAATGGAGAAGAACGCGATCTGACACACGGATCGTATATACAATTCCTCGAGAGTGAAAACCGCGAAGTGCGGGCAAATGCGTTCAAGGCGATGTACGATACATACGCCAAGCAGAAAAACACCCTTGCTGCTACGCTGAATGCGAATGTAACCAAAAACCTGTTTTATGCCAAGGTCCGCAATTATCCGTCTGCTTTGGAAATGTCCCTTTATGGCGACAACATTCCGAAGGAAGTGTATACGAACCTGATTGACACGATCCATCAACACCTGCCGCTTCTCCAGCGTTACTTGGATCTGCGCCAAACAATGCTCGGCGTAGACGAATTGCACATGTACGATCTGTTTGCTCCGCTCATTGAAGAAGCCAAGATGACCATTCCCTATGAGGAAGCGCAGCAAAAAGTGATTGAAAGCCTCGAGCCGCTCGGAGAGGAATACTTGAAGGTGCTGAAGGGCAGCTTTGAGGAAGGCTGGATCGATATTTACGAGAACGAAGGAAAGCGCAGCGGCGCCTACAGCTGGGGCGCATACGGCACCCATCCTTATGTGCTGCTCAACCACAAGGACAATCTGAACAGCATGTTCACCCTGGCGCACGAGATGGGCCATGCGATGCATTCGTACTTGTCGGATACCCATCTGCCGTATCGTGACGCGCAGTACACGATCTTCCTCGCAGAGGTAGCGTCTACACTGAACGAGGCGCTGCTGATGGACTACATGCTCAAGCGTACAGAAGATCCGAAGAGCAAGATGTACTTGCTCACCTACTATGCCGACCAGTTCCGCACTACCGTTTTCCGCCAGACGATGTTCGCCGAATTCGAGAAGATCATTCACGAAAAGGCCGAGCAAGGCGAGGCGCTTACTCCACAGTTGTTGAGCGACATTTACTATGAGCTGAACAAGAAATATCACGGCGATCGCATGGTCGTCGACAAGGATATCGCAATGGAATGGGCGCGCATCCCGCATTTCTACACCAGCTTCTATGTGTATAAATATGCGACGGGCTTCTCTGCCGCTACGAGCTTCTCGAAGCAAATTTTGGAGGAAGGGCAGCCGGCTGTGGACCGCTATTTGGGCTTCCTGAAGAGCGGCGGCAGCGACTTCTCGATTAACATCTTGAAAAAAGCCGGTGTCGATATGTCTTCGCCGAAGCCGATCGCCGAGGCGATGAGTGTGTTCGAATCGATCATCGAAGAAATGGAAGAGACAGCCAAGCTATTGAAGTAACAGCAGCTTGATCTGCCGCCCAAGCCGGCCCAAGGAGGCCACTCGTTCGGATGGCTGGAGACAAAGGATCAACACGAAGGAAATGCACGCGCCATTGGAATATTGAGGCCGACTGGAATATTCCGGTTTGCCTCTTTTTTTTCTGTAGAATCATACAACTTTTTCACTTTCCCATACTTGACAAATGCTGCATACGAATATGAATGGTAGTACTACTATTCTTTAATGGTAGGGAATTCACTGTTTGCACGAGCTTTTCTTTTATGACGAATGATCTATTACCCTTTTGCTATAAATACTTACTCTCGCTTCCACAATTAATGGTAAACGGGTAATACATGCGGCTTATAACGCTGTTTTCATTCGTATTTATAACATTCCTACCCTTATTTATTGGTAGTACTACTATTTCAGCACAAGTGGAGACACCCGTCTGCGAAATTGAAGGATCGAGGAAACAACAGCGAGCCTGTCACCCTGCATTGCGGGAAAAATAAGATTTAGAAGGGAATATGCATTATAGTATAATGGCAGGAGAAGGGGGAAACTATAACATCAGCACCGTTGGTTGGCTTGCCCCGTGTTTGCAGAAGAGGAGGATGACGCGCTATGCGCATGCAATGGACACTGATTGCAGCACTTGTTTTTGCTTTATTAATCACGCTTTTTGCGCTAGCCAATATGGACCCTGTACCCGTCCAATACTGGTTCGGCCAATCTGCCGATTTCCCGCTTATTCTTGTAATCCTGATCTCCGCTTTGCTAGGGGGACTGAGTATTGGCTCCATCGGCATGGTACGCCAATATCGCCTGCAGCGGCAGCTTCGCCGTCTAGAGCGGCAGCTGGCTGAACAGCATGGAAGCGATGCCGACGGGTTGCAAGATCTGCATGCATCCGAGTCCGAGGAGACGCTTCGATCTGACCCTGAATCCGAAGTAAACGAGCCAGTTGACGAACATTCGCAACCTTCGCCCATTCCCCCAAGCGAGCAAAAGCTATAGCCAGACGCAAATGGCTGACGCTGCAAAATATCGCCGCCCTTCTAATCAAGGGGCGGCTGCTTTGCGCAAATACCTTATACGAGAGGATGGAGAATTTGCATGAATATGTCCAAGCTGCTTATTTTCGCCGGCATCGGTCTGATCGTGATTGGCTTGCTATGGCCATTCGCCAGCAAGTTTCTTCATCTTGGCCGTTTGCCCGGCGATATTGCCATCAAGAAAGAAGGGTTTTCTTTCTATTTCCCCATTGTCACCTGCCTCGTCTTAAGCGTCGTTCTCTCCCTCGTCACGTATGTCATCCGCTGGTTCATGAAATAGCCCCCTCTCCTTACATCATTTTCATACAATTTTACAAAGGATTCAAATCGGGATGACCTTCAATTAATACTCTTCCGCTATGCTATCTGTGAAAGCAATTGAATTTCATAGATAGAAGGAGAGATTCGAATGGAAAAGCTTACACAAGAAGAACAAGTCGATCTGCATGAGGAAAAAAAGCAGCCGGGCCAAATGAACCGCCGCACCTTCCTTACCTACCTCGGCAGCGGCGCAGCCGCATTGGCTGCAGCATCGGCTGGTCTCGGATCGCTGACTGACAAGGTACAAGCCGCAACAGCCGACCATCTGTTCGGCTTCAAGACAAATCGCGTCTCCGGTTATTTCAATCCCATTGATCCTACTGACAGAGATGAGCTGGTTCTGCCAAGCGGCTTCAAGTATGACGTTATCGCAGCTTATGGCGATGTGATCAATGAGGCAGGAGATACGTTCGGTTACAACAACGACTTCACCGTATTTTTCCCCATTAACGGTTCGAACGAGGAAGGGTTGCTTTGGGTCAACCATGAGTATACGAATCCATTGTGGGTGGAGGGCGAAGCCGTCAACGGCAAGCTGACGAACGCCCAAATTGAGAAGCTGCTCTATAATCAGGGCGGCTCTATTCTAAAGGTGTACCGGGATCAGAACGGCGTATGGAAGATGGATCCGACCTCGGTTTACGGCAGACGCGTAACAGGTCTGACTCCCTTCACGCTGACCGGCCCTGCAGCCGGCACGCCATCCGTCAACGGTGCAACAAGCGTGCAAGGAACGTTCGCCAACTGTTCGGGCGGCATGACTTTATGGAATACCCTGCTGTCCTGTGAGGAGAATTTCGAGAGAACTGCGAGCGATGCCGGGCTGGATGATACCCACTATGGCTGGGTTATCGAAGTGGATCCGTTCGATGCCAACTGGCAGGTACGCAAGCATACCGCGCTCGGCCGGTTCAACCACGAGAACACTGCAATGGGCCTGTCCAAGGATGGACGAGTCGTTGTGTACATGGGCGATGACAAAAGGGATGCCTGTGTCTACAAGTTTATCTCCAACGGCAAGTATGACCCCGCAGCTGGCAGAAACAACTCGAGGCTGTTGGAAGACGGCACGCTCTATGTGGCAAACATGAAAAAGGGCGCATGGGTGGCTATGACGATCGAGGCTGTACGTGCAGCAGCGGAAAAAGCCTCCAACAAGGACGAGCTGCTGGCGAAATTCAAGACACAAGGCGATGTAGTCGTACATGCGCACGATGCGGCCATGCTGCTCGGCGGAACGCCAACGGACCGTCCGGAAGACGTTGAAATCAGCCCGTTCGACAACACACTGTTCATTGCCCATACGAACAACGACAGCCATGGCAACATTCACGGCCATATTACCCGCTTCTTCGAGGAGAACAGTGACTTGGGCGCCATGAATTTCGACTTTGAAATCTTTGCGGCTGGCGGACGCCAAAGCGGCTTCTCCGCACCAGACAATCTGACCTTTGACGCAAGCGGAAACCTTTGGACAGTGACAGACATTTCCTCCAGCAGTCTGAACTCCGGGGTATTCAAATCATTCAAAAACAATGGCATGTTCGTTATCCCGACTACCGGACCGAGCACAGGAGAAGCGCTGCAGTTCGCCTCCGGACCGGTTGAATCAGAGCTGACCGGCCCTTGGTTCACGCCGGATGAGCGCACATTGTTCCTGGCTGTTCAGCATCCGGGTGAAAATACTGAAGATCCAAGCAATCCGACCAGCATGTGGCCGCACCGGCCAGGCGACAATCAACCTCGCCCTGCTGTTGTCGCCATCACAGGGTTCAGACTGAGCTAATCGGGACTTGACCCAGGTTCAGCCAGCAACCCAACCTATGACAAGGAGTTGACTTCTATGCCCTTCGGCAATATTGGCATTGGCGGGCTTATACTGATATTAATCATAGCCCTAATCATATTCGGGCCTTCCAAGCTGCCAGAGCTTGGTCGCGCCTTCGGCCGCACGCTGCTCGAGTTCAAAAGCGCCACGCGCGAGCTCGTCAACAACGACAACAAGGATGAAACAGACGCTTCCGGCAAATCGCTGCAAGCAGCCGAGAAAAACTCGCACTGACGTGCAAGAACGAGGAACAACCGATGCAGCAAACTGAAATGAACGTCGTCAGCCATCTGGCGGAATTGCGCAGCCGCCTGATTCGTACACTTGTGGCGTTCTTGGTCGCCTTCTGCGCTTCGTTTCTGTATGTCAAGGATTTGTATCGATGGCTCGTGCGCGGCCTGGAGGACAAGCTTGCCATTCTGGGTCCAACCGATATTATTTGGGTGTACTTGCTGATTGCCGGCGTCTTTGCCATTGCGGCCACGATCCCCGTCGCCGCCTACCAGACCTGGCGGTTTGTCAAGCCTGCCCTAACCCGGGAGGAGCAGCGTTCCACGCTCGCGTATGTGCCGGTATTGACCTTGCTTTTTCTCATCGGACTTTGCTTTGGCTATTTCATTCTCTTTCCGATGGTGCTTGAATTTCTGGAACGGATGTCCGGAGAATTTCTTGTGATGTACACGGCCGAGAAGTATTTCCGCTTCATGGTGAACATGACCGTGCCCTTTGCGTTCTTGTTCGAAATGCCGGCCGTTGTCATGTTTCTGACGAAGCTGGGCATCATCAACCCGGTTCGTCTTCAGAAAGCGCGCAAGCTCGCTTATTTCATACTGACCATTATAGCAGTTACGATTACACCGCCCGATATTGTATCGGACATCCTGGTCATCGTCCCCTTGTTCCTGCTTTATGAAATCAGCGTCAGCCTGTCCAAATTCGTCTACCGCAAAAAACTGGCGCAGCAGGAAGCGGCGTAATTCTCCGCCGGCAAGAACAAGGCTGTTCCAAGCTCCTGTCCGGACTTGGGACAGCCTTGTTCCATGTTCCGCGAGCCTTCCCTCCCTTACTGTCTACCTGACAGCCTGAAAGTTTGTTTCAGCTCGCCCCGGCTCTGCAGCACCTTAATATGCCGGCTCAATGCATCGTACGAGCGAATGCCAGTGCGCTCCATCATAAATCGAACAGATGGCTGCCGATTTTCCGACTCACACTGACGAATGAGGATCAGAATTTGCCGCCGCTTGGCTTCTCCCTTGGAGATCTGCGCCATGATGGTTTGGACTGGCCTCCTTTGCATGATTGGCACAATTACAGAAGTACCTCATGATATGCAGGTTTGCTTGGCCGTTATGCATGATTTTGCTCGTAGTGAACATAGTAAGATCAGCATCGCATAAGTAAGGAGGCTGCTACTCATGGATTTATTCTCGGCGGAATTTTGGGCGGCGCTCGGTTCCATTATCGTAATCGATCTTGTTCTGGCCGGAGACAACGCTATTGTCATCGGCATGGCGTCACGGAAGCTGCCGAGTCATCAGCAGAAAAGGGCCATTGTATGGGGAACAGTTGGCGCCATCGGGATCCGGGCAGCGTTCACCTTGGTAGCCGTATGGCTGTTGAAAATTCCGGGACTTCTGCTGGCAGGCGGGGTTCTTCTCGTCTGGATCGCTTATAACTTATTGTCCGACAAGAAGAAGCATGACAACGTAAAAGCGGGGGTAACGCTCGGGGCGGCAATTCGGACCATCATCATTGCTGATGCGGTGATGGGGATCGACAACGTCCTGGCTGTCGCAGGCGCCGCACACGGACATTTCATGCTAGTGGTCATCGGGCTGTTGATCAGTGTGCCGATTATCGTATTTGGAAGCACCTTGATCCTGAGACTGATGGAGCGCTTTCCGGTTATCATATATATTGGGACCGGGGTGCTTGCGCTGACTGCAGGCAAAATGATTACCGAAGAACCGCTGATTCATGGTCTATTCGAAGCGCCGGTTGTGAAATGGTCCTTTATTATCGCTCTCATCGCTGCGGTTATTTGGATTGGATACCGTGCGAAGCATAAGGAACATCAAGCGGTTGCATGATAACCGCGCATGGATCGAAAATTGTATGGGTCTAATGGCACGGTTAGACTGGATAGGGATCCAATTAGAAAAAAAGGGCTGGGGTGCCAGCCCCTTTCCCGCTTAAAGTGCGTACGCATTCTCCGAATACCGTTCCTAATCTTCGTTTCGCCCTAGTGTACGCACTCTCTCGATGATGCGGCATTGTTGCCTTTATACTTGACACAACCTTACTGCTTGATCAATGTCCACTTCTGGGCCGGAAGCCCATTGTCGCTCCAGATTTGGCACATTGGTGCCGTTAGCCGTCCCATGATCCGTTACATCGAGCGCTTTGCCGCTGTGCTGGCTAATCAACTTGTAAGTGCCGTCGTTATGGGCGACGATATGCCAACGTTTGATTGCTGCCGCCGTTATCATAATTCCACTTGTCGATCTTCCCGGTGCCTCCCGTATGATCCAGAAGCTCCCGCAGCAACTTGACGTCCCACCAAATGCCAAAGTTGATCGAATTCGGAATCGTGTTGCTGATTAGTTGTCCGGTCACGGTGAGCAAGCCGACCCCGTTTGACGCCCAAAGCTCCGCCCCCGCTCTGCAAGCGTTTTCATTTATATTGTAGCAAATCTTCCTTTCCCAACAATTCATTTTTCAGTGAACTATCATCAAAAAGCCGACGTCTTATTGGCCCATTCACAAATCGGCAAGGTGTCGAGTCTCGCGCCTGTTATCGGGTAATCTGCTGCGTTCGATCAAGTAAGAAGGGCTGTTTACGAATCGGCATACTGTCGAGTCTAGCCCCTGCTATCGGGTAATCTGCTGCGTGAGAGGGGCTGTTCGCAATTTGTTTTTATAATAGGTCAGGACTTTGCATTGTTCCAATGTACTCATAACGATATATTTTTCCAGAAGTTCCTGACGGAATTGCACGAAACTTTCCTTGATCCACCAACTTTCGGCAGTACTTGACAACGGTCTGCTTGTGAATTTCCAGTTCTCTCGCAGCTTGCGGCGGATAAACGGTACGACCGTGCCGGATCGCTAGACGCATCAATTGACGCTCGATTTTGCCAAATTTCCGATAGACTGTTCCGGACCCGCTCTGGCTTGCCGCAAGATAGGGGGCCAGCACGCTCTGTACCATAGCAAGCACGAACGATGGATTTTCTTTCATCTCATCCAATGAAATGGTGAGCACGCGACACTCTTGTGCTTGTAGAAACAACCCGCGATTCAGGTCCAATCGATATTTCGTACGATCGGTGCCGTGAGAGCCATAGTCCATTATTTCAAATACGAACCGATGTCCGCCCAATGTCCATATGAAGTCTACGTAATAGGATCGCCCCCTCCAATCCTTTATCTCGTATTCCGGATGCAGCCCCGTGAAATCGCCCATGAGCGACCACCATATTTTTTCTGCAAAGAGGCGGTTGCCGTACCCATGCCCCCTTCTCAACGCATCTTTCCGTTCCCCATAACGACTGGACAAATGTTTCTTCAGCCATTTTTCATGTTCGATTTCGAAACTCAAGTCCCTCACCCTTTCCCGGCTAACAAAAACGCCCCGACTTCCTTCTAACTGAAGGAAAATCGGGGCGTGCTTCGCCACATGTGATGATAACTATTTTCATTTTAGCTGAAGTGCTCTGCCATTGCAAGGATACCTGTCCCCAAAATCAGTTTTGAACGATTTTTCGTGCAAACCCCCGCGTTCGGCTGGCTTCGCGCTCTCGTTTGTACGATTTTTCGTGCAAAGCCAAGGGGCGCGGCGGCATGCCGGAGCGTTTGAACGATTTTTCGTGCAAACCCCCACATTCGGCTGGCTTTGCGCTCTCGTTTGTACGATTTTTCGTACAAACCTCTCAAGCCACAGAGCTTCATGCGAGAAGCGAGGGGGAGAACTGCATCGAACCTGCTCGAAGGACAACATGCATGTGAGAGCGCATGCTTACAAAACGTTCGCATGAAACTGCCCGCTTTCCCCTTGCACAAGCAAGACCCGAAGTGTCTACAGGAAAAAGATGACCGCCAATCCCGCAACGAGACAGTACATGGCGAAATATTTCAGATTGCCGCGAGCCATAATGCCCATAAACCACCTAAGCGAATAGTAGGAGGCGATAAGCGAAGTGAAGAATGCCAGGATGTACGGAACGATCAGATTGCTATTCATCCGCAAATCCTCCGCCAGTGTCGGAGCCTCCAGCACCATGCCCCCAAGGCTGATCGGGATGTAGAGAAAAAAGGAAAATTTCAATGCTGTTTCCTGCTTCATACCCAATGCCATCGCCGCCACAATGGTAGCCCCGGACCGGCTGATGCCCGGAATAAGCGCTACAGCTTGTCCCAGCCCGACGATGATCGCATCCCGCACAGACAAGTCTGCGTCCTGCCTGCGCCCCCGCAGGTTGCGGATAGCCCACAACGCGACGCTCGTCACGAGAAGGGCGAACCCGATCACATGGATGCCGGATAACGAATTGCTAATCACATCGCCTAAGAGTACGCCGATAACGCCAGCGGGAATAGTAGCCAGTACTAAATACATAAAGAAATTAAATTCCTTGCGGCTGTCCGCATCGCGCGTGCGCACAAATCGGACAACCCCGGCGACCATCTGAACAATGTCTTTTCTGTATATAATCAGAACGGCCAACAATGAGGCAAAATTGACAAATACCTCGAAGCTCAATCCTTCAACCTCAATCCCGAATAAATGCTTGATAATGACGACATGTCCGCTTGAGGAAATGGGAATAGGCTCAGTAAAGCCTTGGACAACCCCCATAACCGCATATTTGATAATGAGCAGCAGCTCTTCCATGATTTTCTCTCCGTCTCCTCATCCAATTTTTTCCCGCAAAATGAGCCGCAAGCCTCAATGCAGATTCCCCATCATGGGCGGTCCATCATACTTGCGAAGGGAAGCCTAGCTTCGCCAAGCCACCTCAATAATATCCATCGATCACTTAAAGGGGTAACGCAAATGCCGGCATGTCTGCTTGAAACCGGGCACTGGGGCAACAAGGGCCTGCGCCCGACCCTGGCCACTATGAGTAACCTTCTATTTCAAGGCTATACCGTACGGGCCAAAAAAGAAGCCGCGGCTATGTCGCCGGGCTCTTCGGTTTTGCTTTTATTCACGAGGCTATACAAGCTGCTTCAAATCTTAGTCCTTCTCCAGCAAATCGCGACTCATGTACTGCTCCAGCACATTGGTCACAGCAAAAACGGTGTGGGCCAGATCCATATTCTCGAAGGCATGCTTGCACTCCGGCATATAGGCCATATCCTCGTCATAATGCTTGAAATGCTGGTCGAGCACCTCATCGCTGACGCCCAATTCCTTCTGGCGCTCGATGATGATATCCCGATCGACATAAATGAACAATCTCGTGACCTTTTCGCCATAGCGCTGTTTCAGCATGCGAGCGCCTTCTGCGTTAAGGATCAGGTATATAAAATCATTGTCCCGGAACATTTCTTCTATGTCCTTGTCCTTGATGCCGTAATGAACACCGTCAATCTCAACAGCCTCAATGAACTCATCGTTGGCAAGCGCTCGCTTAAATTCATCTTCCGAAATAAAATGATAGTCTTGCCCGTCCGTTTCCGCTGGACGCTTCGCACGCGTCGTGTAAGACAGCACTTTGTTAATGCCCAATGTAGAACCAACCATATCTGCAACTGTCTTGCGGCCGGAGCCGTCGGGACCGGTAAAGACGAAAATCATTTCCTTTTCCTTTAATTGATACATGGGATTCCCTCCTTTGATTCCAATCTCGGCTGCATCGAAAAATCCAATGAGATATACTTAAGTATACCATAAACTGCCGAATTCGGCATTAGCTGAAATGGGCGCGCAAAAAATAATTTACTCGCTTATTTCCCCTATTATCGTAGACAAGGTGCTGCGGTCCGCTGCCTTTACGAGGCGAAGCAGCAGCTCTTTGGCTGCCGCGTAATCATCGACATGGATAATCGATGCGGCTGTATGAATATAGCGCGCGCATATGCCGATGACAGCCGTAGGCACGCCAATTCCGCTAAGATGAATACGGCCGGCGTCCGTACCGCCCGGCGAGACGTAGTACTGGTAAGGTATCCGGTGTGTTTCGGCTGTATCGCGCACGAAATCGATCATTTCTCCGCGCGTCACCATCGTCCGATCCATAATCCGCAGCAATGCGCCCGCGCCAAGCTGACCGAAAGCCTTCCTGTCTCCGCTCATGTCATTGGCAGGGCTGGCATCCAGAACAAAGGCCAAATCCGGCTCAATCAGCCGGGCTGCCGGCTCTGCCCCGCGCAGGCCAAGCTCCTCTTGCACCGTGGCCCCCGCGTAGAGCACGTTCGGCAGTTCTGCCTGCTCTTGCTGAAGAGCCTCCAACAGTTCGATTGCCAGTCCGACTCCATAGCGGTTGTCCCACGCCTTCGCCATGATTTTCTTGCCTCCGGCAAGCGGCGTAAACGGACAAACGGGGACGACCTGAACACCGGGACGCACCCCCATCTGCTCGGCCTCCTCACGGCTGTCTGCGCCGATGTCAATCAGCATCTGCTCGACTTCCAACGGCGCATTGCGCTGACTGTCCTTGAGCAAATGCGGCGGAATCGAAGCAATGACGCCCGGCAAAGCTCCCTTCGTTGTCACCACTTGCACGCGCTGAGCCAGCAGCGTCTGATTCCACCACCCGCCCAGGGTCTGAAACTTCAACATGCCATTGTCCGTCACAGCGGTCACCATAAAGCCGACCTCATCGAGATGTCCGGCAACCATAATGCGAGGACCATTCGGATCTCCGCGCCGGACACCGAAAACACCGCCAATGCGATCATAGACAACTTCATCGGATACGGCGGCCAGCCGCTTGGCCACATATTGCCGAAGCTCCCGTTCGAAACCCGGCGCAGCCGGCCATTCTGTCAACGTGCGAAACAGCTCTAGCGTCTGATCATGCATTTGAATTCCTCCCTGATCTGCCTACATTCATATGCTTCCCTGTTGCCATACATGCAGGATGATCCCTGCACAGGCACCTGCAGCCGTACACAAGCCGTTCACGGCGTCATTGTTCATCCAGCTCAAGCCTCGCACAGGCTTGGTCGGCTGGCCGCAGTGCTCGCTTCTCTCCACGATTCTGCCGCAGCTCCCGCAGCGGTACATGCGCTGCCACACTGCTCCGACGACAGAATCTACAGCCGCTCCTGCTGCACCCGCTGCGACGATAGTCAGCAGCATGCCGATTCCGCCCGTATCGCTGAGAAGCGCCGCCGACACCGCTATCAACAGCGCGCCTCCAATGGCAGCCGCACAGCCTAGCAGCGTAATCCCGCCAGATGTGCCGGCAGGAACTCGCTTGCCGGTCAAAATATGGATCGGCTTCCTGCGGCTCAACCCGCCGATCTCTGTCGCCCAAGTATCGGCTGTCGCCGCTGCCAGCGCTCCTGCAAATCCGGCATACAGCATACCGCTGTCCAATCCGGAGATCAGCGTCAAGGCGCACATGCCCGCAGCTATCCCACCGTTGGCGAGCACCTGGCCCGCATCCCGGCGCCCGCCCTTGGCGTAAGCCGTTTCCGCCGCCGCTTTGTTCGCCTGCTTCCAACGCGTCAGGAGAGAGGAACTGATGAAAAAGGCCAGAACCAGACTGAACCATGCCGCCCCTCCCGCTGCAACGGTTATCGTCCCTACCCCGATGGCCGCCAGAGCCCCCGAACCAGACAGGCTTTGTTTGCGCCAGGCAGCCCATGTGACCGTTCCGCTTCCGAGCAATCCAGCCAGCAGACGCACAGCCGGTTCCTGCAGCCATTCCTGCATAATCGCTTCCCTCCCCTGTAACTAGTCCCCTCCATGATAGCACGCAGAAACATTTATGAAAAATCATTGGGCAAGCAGGAGGTTGAAGCCGCTGCGGGGAATTACATAGTCTACTAAACTGACGCACCCCGACATAAGCAAGGAGGAGCCTTCGTGCACGAAGAACAAGCAATCGATACAGAGAGAAAAAAAAACGATCTCTCACCAGAACAGATGCTTAAGGTGATCTTTGACTATACGGCCAAAATCGCCAATGAACGAAATTTGGACCGGGTTCTGATGCATATGGCCGATATGGGACGCGAAATGGTGGTAGCAGACCGCTGTACGGTGTGGCTGCTGGATCAGCAGAAGCAGGAGCTCTGGACCAAGGTGGCGCACGGCGTCAGCGAGCTGCGCATACCGGTAGGCGCAGGATTGGTCGGACTTGCCGTTGCCACTGGCAAGCCGATTTTCATAGACGATGCCTACAACAATGATGAGTATCGCCATGTGCTCAGCAGCGGAGCATTGACAACAGACCAGCTGACCGGATACCGGACGAAAGCGCTCATGGTCATTCCGTTCCGCAACAATGAGGGCGAAATTACAGGCTGCTACCAAGCCGTCAACAAGCTGACGGAACAGCAAGTCTTTTCCGCCATGGACATGGAGTATCTGACACTGGCCGCTTCCTACTCAGGCAAATCACTGGAATCCGCTATGCTGACCAATGAAATTGAGGAAACGCAGAAGGAAATCATCTTCACGATGGGAGAAATTGGAGAAATCCGTTCCAAGGAAACCGGCAATCACGTCAAGCGCGTCGCGGAATACTCCTATCTGATTGCAGTCGGACTCGGGATGAGCCTGGAAGAAGCGGATGTCTTGAAGATGGCTTCTCCAATGCATGATATTGGCAAGGTTGCCATTCCTGATGCTGTGCTGAAGAAGCCCGGCAAACTGACCGATGAAGAATTCAAGATTATGCAGAGCCACACGATGATCGGATACAACCTGCTCAAAAACTCCAATCGGCACATTCTCAAGGCTGCAGCAATCGTTGCCCACCAGCATCATGAAAAATGGAACGGACGCGGCTATCCCCAAGGATTGGCTGGCGAGGAGATTCATATCTATGGACGAATCACGGCAATTGCCGATGTGTTCGACGCGCTGGGCAGCGACCGCGTCTACAAAAAAGCCTGGGAGCTTGATCGCATCCTCAACCTGTTCAAGGAAGAGCGAGGACAGCACTTCGATCCGCAAGTAGTCGACGTCTTCATGGAACAGCTGCCGAAAATTCTTGAAGTCCGCGATCTGTACAGCGATGAAATATTGAACGCCGATGTCCCCGAATAACACTTCACAGCATCGGGATACATGGAGAAAGTGGCCTTTTTAAGCGCCTTTAACGGATCGTCACGCCTGGTTCGGACAGAGCCGGACCACTTCTCTCCTTATTGCGTCATTCAAATGGATGCACGCTGTAAACCCTCTATCTCTCCGCAACAAGCCGTCCATCCGTTTCGATGCGAACACCGTCGGACAGAGCATCAAGACGCGAGAGCAGCGCCCTGCCTTCTTCTCCTTCCATGACAACCGGCTGCGCCGCCTTAGTCAGCACTGGCGTAATGTGCAGCTCGCATTCTCCGTCTTTCGTGCAAGCCGCTTCCAAAATGGAGGATTCCCACGTCCTTGGATTATCATTCGTGGTAAAGATAAAATTGCCTAAGCTGTAAGCAATCCACTTCCCGTTGTACTGCTCAAAGCTTTGCAGGACATGCGGATGGGAACCGACGATCAAATCGGCGCCCGCATCAATATACCTCCTGGCCAAATCGACTTGATACGGCCTCGGCGACTCCTCGCGTTCCACGCCCCAATGCACCAGCACAATCACCAGATCAGCCTGTTCGCTTGCCTTGGCAATGGTCTCGACCGGGCGTGTGTAATCATAAGTATCTGCTACACCCGGGTGACCGGTAGGTTCGCGCTCCGACATGTTCCTTGCCTTCCAATCGACGGTCGGCACAACATGGCTGAAGCCGAGAAATGCGACCCGAATACCGTCTTGGTCCACATACACTGGCGCGAATGCTTCCTGCCCGTTCTTTCCTGCCCCTACATGGTAAATGCCGGCCTCTTTTAAGTATTGAAGCGTATCCAGAAGGCCCTCTGCGCCAAAATCCAAGATATGATTGTTCGCCAGATTGACCACATCAAAGCCCGCTTCCTTGAACGCCGGAAGCGCTTGAGGAGAACTGCGGTATACATAGGTCTTGTCGACCGGCTCGCCTCTGTCGGTTATGGGTGTCTCCAGATTGGCAACGGTCAAATCGGGCTTCTGCAGAAGCTCCTTCACATGCGTATAAGGGTAATCATAGCCATAATTTTCGAGCAAGCCGGAAACTGTGCTGCCCAGCAGCACATCACCGACGAATGCCAGACGAACGATTTCCTTCCCGCTGGCAATCCCTTCTTCGCCGCCGTCAATCTCGTCGTCGGTATTTGGCGACTCGACTTCCGGCGTGCTGCCTGCCTTGCCGCCCGACTGCGCATCATCCGCCGGATCTCCCCCGGCATTCCCTGTCCCCGCGTTCTGGTCAGTCCGATTCGATGCAACTTCATCGTTCCCGCTGCCGCCGATCGGCCAATAGCTGTCCATGAACCAAGCAGCCGCGATCAGGATGATTGCGCCGAATGCCAGCACAAAGACCAAAGACGTTACTTTGCGCAAAACCGCCCTTCTTTTTTTCCTCCTCGTGGCTGCTGCCCTCTCTCTACGGGATGCTGTCACAGGACCACCCTCTTCTTGTCATTGGTATAGGACTCGAATATCATATGGACAGGCTGATTTCATAGCTGTTTCCACCGATCCGCCTGTGCTCGCAACTCCTTGGCCTTCTGCAGGATTGCTGCCGTATCTCCAGCTGCCAGCGCCTGCTTGTCCGCCAAATACCCGCCCACGCCTACGGCATAGCAGCCTGCAGCCAGAAATTCCGCAATGTTGGCTGCGGTCACTCCGCCAACGGCTATCATCGGAATATGGCTCAATGGCCCCTGCAATTCCTTGATGTAGGAGAGGCCGATCGATGCGCTCGGGAATATCTTCACTGCTGCTGCCCCCGCCTTCCAGCTGCGCACGATCTCCGTAGGCGTCATTGCCCCGGGGTATATCGGGATGTCCCGGCTCGCGGCCAGCTGAATCACATCCTCATCCGTATTGGGGGTCACCAGGAAGGATGCGCCCGCTTCCATCGCACGCTCCGCATCCCCTATATCCAGCACGGTTCCCGCTCCTATGTACATCTGCCCGCCGAAACGGCGCTGAAGCTCGCTTATGCCTGCCAACGCATCAGGCGAATTGAGCGTTACCTCCATTACCGGAATATCTGCCTCAAGCAGCAATTCCGCCAGCTTATACAGGTCATCGCCTGCGATCCCGCGAACGATCGAAATGATCCGGGTGCGTTCCAGTTCCGCTATTCCTTGTTTCTTGTGCATCTCGTTGCCGCCTTTCCCACAAATCGTGCGAGCCGGAATATGATAAGGACCCCTTATGCCTGCAAGTACTCCTATGATAGCATATTTATAGCATATTTTCCCTCGTTAACGTAAGAAAAAGCCGCCTGACAGGCATTAAGCCAACAGGCAGCTTTCATTGTTTTTGCGCTTCCTAAAGAATGAGGACTAAACCTGGACCAGATGAACAAGGATGCTGTCGAAATCCCTCTTCAGGCTAGGGAGCAGCAGTCCGGCCTGCATCAACTCGTCTCCGCCCAACACGCCTTCGACCGGCTGGGAACCCAGCGATTTCAATCGATAGTCCGCCTGTTCATTCAAACCCTTCAGCCGAATGCGCAGCCTGCTCACATTCGGTTCTGCCAAAATGCGCGCAAACAGGAGGATCGCCTCCGTCCGATCTTGCGAGACGATCATCCAGGACGCCGTGTTGCCCTCGAACGGACTGGCCAAGCGATAGTGCTCGCCGAACTGGATCAGCTCGCGATGGCGCTTGTACGCGGCTACCTGCTCCCTGGCCAAAGCCCGTTCTTCTTCGGAGAACGTGGACAAATCCAGCTCGTAGCCGAAATTGCCGGTCATCGCCACATGTCCTCTTGTTTCGAGCGATGTCGTGCGGCCCAGCTGATGATTCGGCACAGCGGAAATATGGGCGCCCGTCGAACTGATCGGATAAACTATGCTCGTTCCATATTGAATATACAAGCGGCTCATGGCATCTGTATTGTCGCTTGTCCAGGTTTGCGGCATATAGTACAGCATGCCGGGATCGAAGCGGCCGCCGCCGCCCGAACAGCTCTCGAACAAGACATCCGGGAAGGCGCTGGTGATCTCCTCCAGCATTTCATATAAACCAAGCATGTAACGATGTGCCGTCTCCCGCTGTCTTTGCGGCGGCAGCGCCGCTGATCCCACCTCCGACATGTGGCGGTTCATATCCCATTTCACATACGTAATCGGAGCGGACTGGAGTATGTCCTTCACTCGCTTGGCGATCTCCTTGCGCACATCCGCTCTGGAGAAATCAAGAACGTATTGATTGCGCGAAGGCATGCGATCCCGTCCTTCCACATGCAGACACCAATCCGGGTGAGCGCGGTACAGCTCGCTGTCCGGCGAGATCATCTCCGGCTCAAACCACAGGCCGAATTGCAGGCCCTTCTCCTGAACCCGCTCTGCCAGCTGCTTCAAGCCGCCGGGCAGCTTCTTCTCATTCACGAACCAATCGCCAAGCGAGCTGGCATCGTTGTGCCGCTGTCCGAACCAGCCGTCGTCCAGGACGAACAACTCGATGCCTAATTCTCCCGCTGCCGCAGCAATCTGCTCAATCTTGTCCGCGTTGAAATCGAAATACGTCGCTTCCCAGTTATTGATCAGAACCGGTCTCGCCGCATCGCGATAGCGCCCCCTGCAGAGGCGTGTCCGATACAGCTTGTGATACGTGCGGCTCATCTCTCCCAGACCGTTCGCGGCATGCACAAGGACTGCCTCCGGAGTCTGGAATGACTCGCCGGCTTCCAGCAGCCAGCTGAAATCGAACGGATTGATGCCGATATTCATCCGCAGCGAGCAGAATGAGTCGATTTCCGTCTCTGCCACGAAGTTGCCGCTGTATACCAAATTCATGCTGTATACTTGACCATGATCTTCTCCCGCGCCCCGTTCCATCACCGCGATGAACGGGTTGTGCTGATGGCTGCTTGCGCCGCGCCGGCTCTCAATCGACTTCGTGCCTGCCGTCAGGCGCACCCGCTCCACACTGCGCTCGCGCGCCCATGCGCCATAAAGGTGCAGCAGATCATAGTCCGCATGAGGCAGGTCAAGAGAAGCGCTGAGCACCTTCTGCAGTTGAATTGCCTGCTCGCCTTCATTGACAAGCCGAATGCTGCGTGTGATCGCATTGAAATCGCGGAACGCTGTGTACAGCAGCACGGCCTTCAGCCCGGTCAGCGAATCCCGCAACACTAGCTCCAGCGTATCCGCTTCTTCCTCCTTCTCCGCGTAGGTAGAGGGGAGGCCTTGCAGCTGCGGCTTGCCCCTATAGATCTGGTGAGACTCGTATACAATTGAAGAAACGGTAGAACCGTCCGCATATTGGGCATGCAGCATCGGCGTCCGATAATCGCCGGTGCCGAACGTCGGGCATTCGGCCGGCACCGTCTCCGGCGAGGCCAGGACATCGCCGAACGGCGCTTGCGTGCCGAACGCTCTGGTCTCCGGCACATAGCGGTTCTCCGATGAGGAATAGTCGCGTAAGCGCTTCCCCCAATACAAGTGAAGCAGCTGTCCATTGCCTGCAATCTGAAACACATAGCTAGTCTCGGCAGCCTGCAGATGAAAGATGCGCCGATGTTCATCATAACGTATAGTCATCTATGTACATCTCCCTTGCGTATGTTACTCTTCAGTTTACCTGTTGCGCTGACAAGGGTTCAATGGATTCTTGCTAGCTTTTCATGGATTTATGATGTTTTTGCGCAATGGAAATGGACAGTACGGCCAAAACGTACGGCTTCCCGAAGCCATGCAGCCTCAAGCGTTGTCTGCTGGCTGCATGCGTGTCGGAAAGCCGCGATTGTCCATGCGGATTAGATGTGCATCATCGGTTGGCTGTTCGTGGGCTGGTAAGCGTGAAGGAACGTCTTGGCCGTATGGTCGTTCATTGTCGGCACTTGATACAGACCGTTCTCATTCATGAGCAAGAACACTTCATAAGCTTGATTCGAGCAAGTGATTGCACCGTTGACCATCATTTGCCGCAAATTCGGATCTGCGCATTCTAGGGAAGCGGCCATATGGTTTTTGGCCGAGTTTTTGTGAGCCAGCAGCAGTGCCGATGCAATTTGCTGGTCACGAAAAGCCTGCTGCGGCTGCGGCAGCATTGGCGCCGGGTTGTGCAGCCCGTACTGCACCTGCTCCGGGGACATGCGCGGCATGCCGTAGACTTGCGGCATTCGGTTAGCCGCACCGTAATCATGCGTATAGGCTACCATCTGATCATACGCCTCCACTGCCGTTTGCAGATGGCGCTCGATCATTTGCCTTAGCTGGTGATTTTCGGTCTCATGGGCCATACGACCGAACAGATTGATCAAGTGAATTTTCTCATTCAGAATTTCGTGGACTTCCATTGTCTCATGTGCGCCAAATGGCATGTTTCTCATCTCCTGTTTTCACTCCAGATTAGCGGGGCTTCTTCCCGCAGAGGCGAAAACCCGCTGTTTTCACACTGCTTGCTAATGGTATCCCTGCCCCATGCTCTGAGGAGAGCCTGCGCCCGGACAGCCACCGTTACTTTGTCCCGGATTTGCGATATTATCCCTCTCCGACCGGCTCTCATTTGAAAAACCGATCATTTTGGCCTATCTTTGAAAAAAACAATTGACAAACACGCACAAAAACCGAATAATGATGAGGTGAGAAAAATGGAATATACGGAATTATACGCGAATGAGGGTGCAGGGAGAGATTGCCGGTGGACGGATGAAGAGCAGTTTGCGCGCTTCTCGTCTCTGGCGGCGCCGAAGGAGTAAACCGCATGATGGCGGTGAATCTCTCAGGCAAAAGGACCTGTACCGGACGCATCTCTGGAGAGAATTCCTCCCGTGAGGAATCACCCAAGGAGCAACTTCCGCTGCGGACGTGCCATGAAAGCAGGGGAAGGCAACTCTCAGGTAAAAGGACAGAGCGAATGGAATTGCTGATGCATATTGTGCATTAGTTTTTCCGTTCGCTCTTTGTTATGTCTGGCAGCCTTAAATTCAGGAGGAATCGTACAATGCTGAAAAAAACCCCGTTGCACCCGGTATATGCGCGCTATGGCGCCAAAACGATCGACTTCGGCGGTTGGGAGCTTCCCGTTCAATTCACAGGCATTATGGATGAGCATCATGCCGTGCGCAGCAAAGCAGGCTTATTCGATGTGTCCCATATGGGCGAAGTAGAGGTAAGCGGCAAGCGAGCGGAAGCATTCTTGCAGCAGCTGACCACGAATGATGTAACGAAACTGGAAGAGGGGCAGGCGCAGTATTCGCTCATGTGCTATCCCGATGGCGGCGTAGTAGATGACTTGCTCATTTACAAGCTGGCAGCCAACCACTATATGCTCGTCCTGAACGCCTCCAATATCGACAAGGATCTGGACTGGCTGCGCAAGCATGCCGAGCCGGACGTCAACCTGCTGGACATTTCTGAACAGACCGCCTTGCTTGCGCTGCAAGGGCCGGCAGCAGCCGCCATTCTGTCCAAGGTCACGAATGCCAACGCAGCGGAGTTGAAGCCGTTTCGCTTTGTGGAGCAGGCCGAAATTCGCGGGGTGCACGCGCTCCTTTCACGCACCGGCTACACCGGCGAGGACGGCTTCGAGCTGTATGTCCCCCGCGAAGATGCCGTGCACGTCTGGGAGCTGCTGCTGGAAGCCGGCCAGCCGGAAGGCATCATGCCGGTTGGACTGGGCGCGCGCGATACCCTTCGCTTCGAGGCGAAGCTTCCCCTGTACGGCCAGGAGCTGAGCGCGTCCATCACCCCGCTGGAAGCCGGCCTGCTGCGCTTCGTCAAGCTGGACAAAGGCGAGTTTATCGGGCGTGACGCTCTGCTTGAACAGCGGGAGCAAGGCGTGCCGAGGAAGCTGGTCGGCATTGAGATGCTGGAGCGCGGCATTCCGCGCAGCCATTACCCTGTATTTGCCGAGGACGGCAAGCGGATCGGCGAAGTCACTACCGGCACTCATTCCCCGACACTGAAGAAAAATGTGGGCCTGGCTCTTGTAGCACGGGAGTACAGCGATCTTGGACAGGAACTTTGGGTAGAAATTCGCGGCAAGCGGCTGAAAGCACTAGTCGCCGCCACGCCATTTTATAAACGGTCATAGAGAGGAGCTTGCGAGATGATGATGCACCGGTATTTGCCAATGACAGAAGAGGACCGCAAGGAGATGCTCGCCGCTGTAGGCGTGGCACAAGTCGAGGAGCTTTTCCGGGACATTCCGGAACAGGTTCGCTTGAAGCGTTCCTTGCAAGTATCCGAGCGAATGGATGAGCGCAGCTTGCTTCGCTATATGCGCGGGCTGTCCGGCAAAAATGCTGATTTCGACCAATACGCCAGCTTTCTTGGCGCTGGTTTGTACGACCACCATGTGCCGGTCGTGCTGAACCATGTGTTGTCCCGCTCGGAATTTTATACAGCCTATACGCCTTATCAGCCGGAAATCAGCCAAGGCGAGCTCCAGGCCATTTTCGAGTTCCAATCCTACATTTGCGAACTGACAGGGATGGCCGTCGCCAATGCCTCCATGTATGATGGCGCAACCGCGTTAGGGGAAGCGGCTGCCCTCGCAGCGAATTCCTCGCGGCGCAAGCGCATCGTGGTGTCCGAAGCCGTTCATCCGGAAGCGCGTCAAATCGTGGCAACCGTAGCAAGCGGACTGTCCCTGGAGGTCGCCGTCGTACCTTGCGCGAAGAACGGCGTCACAGATGCAGCCAAGCTGAGGGAGGCGCTTGACAGCGAGACGGCCGCCGTGCTCGTGCAGTCGCCGAATTTCTTCGGCTGCATCGAAGATGTGCGCCGACTTGCGGACGAGGCCCACTCGTGCGGCGCTCTGCTGGCACTCAGCGTCAATCCGCTTGCGCTCGGCTTGCTGGAAGCGCCCGGCAAGCTGGGGGCGGATATCGTCGTCGGCGACGCGCAGCCGTTCGGCATTTCGGCTTCGTTCGGCGGGCCGACTTGCGGCTTCTTCGCCGTTTCCGAGGCGCATATGCGCAAGATGCCGGGACGAATCGTCGGCCAGACCGTCGACCGCGACGGCAAGCGCGGCTTCGTGCTGACGCTGCAGGCCAGGGAGCAGCATATCCGCCGCGAGAAAGCGACCTCGAATATTTGCTCCAATCAGGCGCTCCTCGCTTTGGCCGCTTCCGTCTACTTGTCGGTAATGGGCAAGCAGGGCTTGCAGGAGGTTGCCAAGCAAAATGTAAGCAAGTCTCATTACGCGCAACAAGCGCTGACTGCGATCCCCGGCGTGGAGGCTGTCCATGCCGCTCCGTTCTTCAACGAGTTTGCAGTCCGCCTGCCGGCGGGCACTTCTATTGCTGCCGTGAATGAGCAGCTGCTTGAACATGGATATATCGGCGGTTTGGATTTGGGGCAGGTCGACGCAGCCTTGACTGGCTGCATGCTCGTCGCTGTCACCGAATGCCGGACACGCGAAGAAATCGACGGGTTCGCCCGCGCTTTGGAGGTGGCATTAGGATGAGCAAAGAATCGGTAAGCATCCCGCAAGCAAACAACGAGCAGCACGATCAAGCCCTGATCTTCGAACTGAGCAAACCGGGCCGCATCGCCTACTCTCTCCCGGAACTGGACGTGCCCGAAGCGGAGCTCGAATCCTGGATTCCGGGCGAATATCTCCGCACGGAGCCTGCCGAGCTGCCGGAGGTTTATGAGGTCGATGTTATCCGCCATTACACGGCGCTGTCCAAACGCAACTTCGGTGTGGATGACGGCTTCTACCCGCTCGGTTCTTGCACGATGAAATACAATCCGAAAATCAATGAAGATGTTGCGCGCTTCCCGGGCTTTGCCAAAATTCATCCTTATCAGCCGGAATCCTCTGTGCAAGGCGCATTGGAGCTGCTGTATCGGCTTCAGCAGGATTTGGCTGAAATTACAGGCATGGACCAGGTTACCTTGCAGCCGGCGGCCGGCGCACACGGCGAATGGACCGGCTTGATGATGATCCGCGCCTACCACGAATCGCGTGGCGAGAAGCGGACGAAGGTCATCGTGCCGGATTCTTCGCACGGCACGAATCCGGCCAGCGCTACAGCGGCTGGCTTCGAGACGATCACGATCCCATCGAATCCCGATGGACTGGTAGACCTTGATGCGCTGCGGGAAGCAGTCGGCAGCGATACTGCCGCGCTAATGCTGACTAATCCGAATACGCTCGGGCTGTTCGAGGAGCATATTACGGAAATCGCGGCCATTGTGCATGAGGCTGGCGGGCAGCTGTATTACGACGGCGCCAACTCGAACGCGATAATGGGCATCACCCGGCCGGGCGATATGGGCTTCGATGTCGTGCATCTTAATCTGCACAAAACAATGAGCACCCCGCACGGCGGCGGCGGTCCCGGCGCCGGCCCGGTCGGCGTAAAGGCACATCTGGCGCCGTTTCTGCCTACGCCAGTAGTCGGGCAGCGCGAAGATGGCCAGTACTTTCTGGACGCCAATTACCCGCAGTCGATTGGCCGGGTGAAGGCGTACTACGGCAACTTCGGTATTCTCGTCCGCGCATATACGTACATCCGCAGCCTTGGCGCTGACGGGCTTCGCCAGGTTACGGAAAACGCAGTGCTGAATGCCAATTACATGCTGCGCCGACTTGCGCCGTATTTCGACGTGCCGTATGACCGGATATGCAAGCATGAATTTGTCCTTTCCGGCAAGGGGCTCAGGCGCTTCGGTGTGCGCACATTGGATGTCGCCAAGCGGCTGCTGGATTTCGGCTACCATCCGCCTACGATCTACTTCCCGCTTAATGTGGAAGAATGCATCATGATCGAGCCTACCGAAACCGAAAGCAAGGAAACGCTCGACGCCTTCATCGACACGATGATCCAAATCGTGAAGGAAGCCGAGGAGAATCCGGAGCTGGTGAAGAACGCGCCTTACACGACCAAGGTGCGCCGGCTTGACGAAACGCAGGCCGCCCGCAAGCCCGTCCTGAACTGCGCTTGCGGAGTATAATTCGTATGGATTGGGCAGCTACGCACACGTCAAGCGATAAAGTCGCACTGCCCGCCAAGCCTGCCATCGTGCAAGCCTGTCCGATCTGTGAGGCGTTGCTATTGCCGATAGGCGTACCGATCTTTCGGCAGGATCATCGAAAGCAAGCACTGTCATTGTGCTTGCTTTTTTTTGCTTGCACGCGCGGTTCAACATCCTTCTAATCCGCCCTCCTTCCCCTTCCGCTCTCTATCGCAATAGTTCAATGACCTGGTAGCCGACTATACGCTTCTTTCCTTTTATCGGTATGAGCATCCCTTCCTTTACGAATCGCTGCATCCAGTCATGTGCGGTTTTCATTGTCACCCCGAACTCCGCCGCGACCAGCGATGCCTTCAGCTTGCCTTCATGCTGCAGCGCCAGGTGCAGGCAGCGATTTTTTCTCGTGGTCCAAAGCTGTTCCGGGGAGCCAGTCTGCAAGCCATAAGTACGGGACCAGCATGCCCCGATGGCCCGCTGCAGCTGATATTGGCAATGTGCGCCTTGATGCTCCACCTGGTTGGCAGACAGGCGCAGGATATGCCAGCCTGCCGCAGCCAGATCGTTCTGCCGATTGAGATGATCGTCGAATTCCTTGTAGGTGATTTGCCGCGCATGGGTCGTGTAGCCGTCGATTTCAATGAGCAGACGAACCTCGCCTTTTTGATATATAAAGTCAATGAATCGCTGCCCGCCCTTCGAATCCATGAACGGATATTCCGCCTGGAGCCCATCAAATCGATAATCGAAATTAGGTCCCCATACCTGCTCCAGAAACAACAGCTCGTACTTTCCAATCTTCGTTCGGATCCTTCCCTTGGCTCTCGCCTCGGCTTCATACGCCTCAACAAACTTCCTGACTGCCGGATGCATGAATCGGTCCCCTCCTTTAATGGCTAGCTCCCTGCTCCTGTTCCAGTTCATCCATAAAAAAACTCCGCCCACCCAACTGCCTGTTCATTTCCGGATCAAAATCCGGCAAACGCCCAGCAGATAGGAAAGACGGAGTGTGCTTCACTCTCGACTTGCTTGGTACTCGACTTGCTTGGTACTCGACTTGCTTGGTACTTAACTTGCTTGGTACTCAGCTTGCTTGGTATATGATTGATTGCCTTTGTCCTCTGAATCTCCGAACCGCGCAGGTACCGCTTGTTGTGGCAATACTCGATTACTGCCCGACTCTCTGACCGACTAAGGCCGGCTCAAGTGCTCCTTTATTCATTGTCGCGTTTTCTCCTAATATTGTCAAGTAATTGAATTCGGTGGTACGGACACATGGGCTGCAACAAATTTATTTTATATACCACTACTATTTTTTATTGGTAGTAAAGTTATTCTTTTCGCTGATTTTCATAGTTTCCGAGTACTTTGTTACCCCATTACCAGTAATAGTGGAAGCCAGCTTCATTATGAATGGTAAAAGGGTAATAAATCGCGTGATCTCAACTACTAGAAGCGAAAAATAATGAATTAGGTACCATTAATAAATGGTAGTGCTACCATAACGCCCGCTTTGCCCGCGACGCCCAACTGATTTCATACGAATCCTTGTGCGAATGGCTGCCTACATTGATGACTTTTGACCCGTACCTTAGTTTTTCCGCTCCCCTTGGTTGGTATTTGCTTCATTCTGCGTCAGTTCTCTTTATCCCCATCAGTCTTCTCATTATCTACGTAAGTTTTCTCTTTATCTCTCTCAGTTTTCACATCGTCTTCATTCGCTGTCGCTTCGTCTGTTGCTTCTCGAACCTGAGAAGGTCGAGATTGTTGGGGTGGATCGTCCGCTGTCGCTTCGCGTTCATTCGTTGTCGGCTCCGGAAGGACGGAATCGCCTGCTTGCGTCAGATTGTCCTCCTGATGTGCTTGGCTGTTATCCTTCGACGATAGCGAACCGTCCGCCGCTGATGGAGTGAGACTGACTCCTCTGCTGCCCCCCGATTTTCGATTTCGCCGATACCTTGCGACAAATGGCAGCGCTACCAGCGCCAGAAACAGCAAAACCGGGAGCATCGCCGCAAGTCCGACCACCATTCCTTCGAGCGCATTCTTGAGCAGCTGCAAGCTCTTGCCCATAGCCAGATAAGCACGCTTGTAAAAGGGATCGCCTTCGCCCATCATATGCGATTTGCCATCCAGTCTTTCATGGACGTGCAGGGTAACCGTAGAATAGGCAACGTTCTGATCCAAATACCTCATGCGCCCCAGTATCCGTTCAATTTCCTCTTGCACAACTGCCAGTTCATTCGAAAAGGCGAGCAAATCCTGCGAGCTGTCAGCCTGCTCCATAAATGCGAGCAACCGGCTTTCCACTACGCGCTTTGCCCTGAGACGAGCTTCCAAGTCTACATATTCGCTCGTGACATCGGTCCCCTCCACACTGCGATGAAGGCTGATCGGCTCCAAGCTGTCCAACTCGTCCAGGAACGAGGAGAAGCCTTGGGAAGGCACCTTCAAGGTAAACGTGCCGCTGCGATCATAACGCGATTCATTTTCTTCAAAATTCAGAATATAGCCGCCGGACAGATGGGCCAATTGCCGAATGCTAGCTTGCGCATCTGCATACGCCTTCACTTCCATCACAACATCGGCCTTGTAAATCAGCTTCCGGTTCAAGCCGCTGTTATCCGCAGCAGCCTGCTCCATGCCGGCTTGCGAACCAGGTTCACCTTCACCCTGCTGAACTTCTCTTCTGGACGCTTCACCCGCAGCAACGTTGGCGTTTGAAGTGGTCGTCACTTGATCTGCATAGTCGTAGGAGCTTTCAGCGCCGTCCATACTGCCCGCAGTGTCTTGATTCGCAATACTCATCTGGTCCGAACTTCCTCCACAGGCAGAAAGCAAGCTTGCAAGCAGCATGACAGCCAGCCACACAGCCCCTACGCGACGCGCTTTTCCCGCAACCGCATGCCAATTATACATTCTCTCTCTCATTGTTCCATGACCCCCTCTTTTGTTGGCGTCTCCCCTTCTTTATAACCCGCAATCTCCTATATAGACGAAGCTTGGCTGCCAAGTGTTGCATGCATCGCAAATAGACATTGCCACACAGCGGGGCGAGGCGGCGGCGCATCATTCCATATTCCGGCTGGTCCTGTGCTATACTAAAGGAATGCTACAGCGTTATACGCCGGAAAGAAGGGGACCGCATGAATTGGAAAGCCAACCTTGCTGTTCTTTGGTTCGGCACTTTTGTCGTAATGGCCGGAATGACGATGATCATACCCTTCGTCCCGTATTACATACAAGAGATGGGCGTTACCGATGCAGACAGTGTGGCGATGTGGGCCGGTGTGATTTTCGCGGCGAACTTTGTCACGGCGTTTTTGTTCCAGCCCATTTGGGGCAGGCTGGCCGACCGCCATGGACGCAAAATCATGGTGCTGCGCTCCGGCTTCGGCATGGCGGTTGTGATGGCGCTGATGGGACTTGCCGCCACACCGTGGCAGCTGCTGCTTCTGCGCATGCTGAACGGCACCATCTCCGGCTACATCCCGGCAGCCGTTTCGCTCATATCGGCGAGCACGCCCCGGGAGAAGATGGGCTTCACGATGGGCGTCCTGCAATCCGGCCAAGTGGCCGGGACGATACTCGGTCCGCTGATTGGCGGCGTGCTGGCAGACTGGGTCGGCTACCGTCCGATCTTCTACATTACCAGCTCCCTGTTGTTTGTCGCCACGCTGACAGCCGCGCTGCTGGTGAAGGAGAAGTTCGACAAGCAGAAGGCGATGGAGAAGCCGAATCTCTCCCTGTCCAAGGGCTTCGCGGAGCTGGCGCGCATTCGTCAGCTGACAGCCCTGTTCGCGGTAACCTTTATGATCCAGTTCGCCTTGATGAGCTCCATGCCGCTTATTCCCGTCTTCATTCAGGAGATGCATCCGGCAGCCGCTTCGCTCGCCTTTCTTGCCGGTCTCGTTGCCTCCGTGACCGGGTTGAGCAACATGATCGCTTCACCGCTGCTTGGCCGCCTGAGCGACAAGCTCGGGCCAGAGCGCATTCTGCGCTTCAGCTTGATCGGCGCTTGCATGACCTTCATCCCGCAAGCCTTCGTGCACAACGTCTGGCAGCTGCTCGTCTTCCGGTTTTTGATGGGGGTCTTTATCGGCGGACTGATCCCGTCGGTTAATGCGCTGATTCGCCAATACACGCCGGACGGAATGGAAAGCCGGGCTTACAGCTTCAATACGAGCTTTCTCGCACTCGGCAATGTGCTGGGTCCTACGTTGGGAGGCCTGTTCTCGGGATGGGCGGGCATTCGTCCGATCTTTCTGATCGCGGCCTGTCTGTTCGCCGTCAACGCCTACTGGGTGTACTGGTCGCTGTTTGCCCGCCGCAGGCAAGCATCATCCTGACGCTGCCGCGAGATGAGCCGGTCAGCCTATAACGCCCCGTGAACGCTAGCTAGTTCAGCTATACCTATCAAGAAGGAGCTGTCTATCCCATGTCGAAACTCCAACTGATTGCCACCGTCCCGATGGGATTGGAGGCCATCGTCTCCTATGAATTGAAGCAGCTTGGGTACACCGATCAAATGACGGAGAACGGCCGCGTCATCTTCAGCGCCGAAGCGTCGGATATCGCCCGCTGCAATCTCTGGCTGAGAACAGCCGACCGTATTCTTGTCAAGATGGGGGAGTTCCCGGCTACAACCTTCGAGGAACTGTTCGAAGGCACCAAAGCGCTGGATTGGCCGGACTGGATTCCGATGCACGGCGAATTCCCCGTTCAGGGCAGATCGCAGAAGTCCCAGCTGTCCAGTGTGCCGGCGTGCCAGAGCATTGTGAAGAAAGCGGTCGTGGAAAAAATGAAAGAAGCATACCGCCAGTCCTGGTTCGAGGAGAACGGACCGCGATACGCTATCGAAGTGTCTCTTCTGAAGGACACGGCTACCTTGACGCTGGACACGACCGGACCCAGCCTGCACAAGCGAGGATACCGCAAGCTGGTCACCGAAGCGCCGTTGAAGGAAACAATGGCGGCAGCCCTGATCTACATTAGCCGCTGGCGTCCGGAACTGCCGCTCTACGATCCGTTCTGCGGTTCCGGCACCATACCGATTGAGGCGGCTATGATCGCCTGGAACGTGGCGCCGGGCCTGCGCCGCAGCTTCCCGGCGGAGGCCTGGCAGCGGATTGGCGAGCAGGCCTGGCAATCCGCCCGTGACGAAGCCTATGACGCGCTGAAGGATGATACCCCCTTGCACATTGCCGGCTCGGACATCGACCCGCAGGCGATTGAGGTAGCGCAGGCAGCGGCCCGCGCCGCTGGCCTGGCCAAGGATATCCGCTTCGAAGCCTTGCCGGTTGCGAAGGCGAAGCCGGAGGGGGAACGAGGCTTCCTTATTACCAATCCGCCTTATGGTGAACGGTTATCGGATGAGCGTGAGGTGGAAAAGCTGATCCGCCAATTCGGCCACTTGTACCGCAAGCTAGGGAGCTGGTCCGCCTTCGCTCTCAGTCCGACCAAAGCATTCGAGCGCTATTTCGAACAAGAGGCAGACAAAAAACGCAAGCTCTACAATGGCCGTATCGAATGCCAGTACTACCAGTACAAAATACCGGCCGATCAGGTGCGCTAACCGCAACAAAAGCCGCCCAAAGCTGCAGCCATTGCAGGTTCGGGCGGCTTTCTCCGCAAAGCGCGCAGCCACGACCGTCACTCCTGTACGCGAGGCTTGGTCGGATCACATTCGGGAGGCTTCACTCCGCTTGTCTCAGCCAGCTTGATCAAGTAATAGCATTCCTCCCTGTACATATGATCCGGCATAAGCGGTGTCAGCACATCAAGCGCCTCCCCGGTAAGATTCAGCTCAACCAATTCTGCCAGGAAGCCCTGAAACAGCTTCATCTCCAGATCAACCTGACGATTGAAGCGATGCAGCGCAGGGAAGGCGGTCAAGCCGGTTCTCAGGTAGCCTGCCATTTCCACAGCCTTTAAGTAAAAGGCATCGAATTTTTTCTTGTACATGTCGCTATTGTTTCGGAGATCCGCTTCGACCGGGTCCAGTTGATCGTGAATCGAGGCAGCGTGTCCGGAGGCATCGAGCAGCCAGATCAGATGATGATGCACAGGATGAAGCAGCGGCGGCGTTTTCTCCACAGTCAAGTAAGCTAGGATGCGAATGTATTCATCGATTTCATTCACCATATGATTGTAAAAGGTCGGGGGCAGCGTTGAACGAAGATCGCCTTGCAAATGTCTGGACAATAAATGAAGCTTGAATGCGCGCAATTGCTGCGCCGCCTGGAGCGCTTCCTGTGTCAGGCGAAGCGTGTCTGCAGCCGGCAGTCGCCTTCTTGCCGTTCCCAGCAAGGAATCGAACAAAGTGATGAATGCTTGTGCCTGTTCGATTTCCTTCAGCTCAGCAATGGGCATGGAGCTTTCGATGAATCTGGCGTGATCGCCGAGAATCTGCAGCCAAAACCGATGTTCAAACAGCGCCTTCTCCACGTCATAGGCAGCCGTATCCGGTGATTTCCCATCAGCCATAAAAAAAACCTCCCTCATAGATCGATCGGGACCAACCGCGGGCAGCATATGCGTATCCGCCCACCTCATTGTATGAGACCGATCTGAGGAAGATGATGTTTATTTCACATATTTTCTCGCTTTTTCAATCGCTTCGTCTTCTGTCTGGCCTGTCACATACCGTCCATTTATATAGATAAATGCCGCTCTGGAGCAGGGACCGCAATAAGATTTGCAGCCAATTTTGATTTCCGCTTCCGGGTCCAGCTGTTCCAGCTTCGGCACCATCGTCTTCAACCGTATATGCCTGCACTTATCGCAGATTCTTATGTCATTCGCCATAGGTGCGGGATCTCCTTTCCTTCGATACCGGCAGCACCGATCCATTTTAATCTGAGTGCTATTGTATATAATCGGCACCAAGAAAGCAATCCCGTCCCCCAAATTTGTACCGCCTACCCTACTGCCGCAGCCTTCATCGCCTCCAGCAGCAATGCGCTTACTCGCTCATACATCGCCGGAAATTGCTCGGCCGGCAGCGGATTGACGCCGAAGCCGCATTCCACCGTAAAGCCGCAGCGCCTGAACCGCTGAATGAACCAGTCCTTATATCCGGCATCGCTGCCCGCCAGCTTGACGGCCCGATAGAAGCTCACCGAGGCCAGACGATTTGCCAGCTGTTCCGCCTCTTCCGGCTCATAGCCGCGATAGTTCCAATAAATCTCCTCGCCTTGCGTATGCAGCGATACGACACAATGAAAATCCATGCGCTCTGTCCAGACGGCCAACGCCTTCGCTTCCGGTTCGGACAACGGCGCTTCGCCTGCATAATCCCGGGGCGACGGACCATTCGGAGAACGCCGTTCCCGCTCTGTCTCCCAGTGAGCCGGAAACTGGTCATTCAGATCGACGCCGCGGATATTCGCCTTCCACTGCTGAAATTGACGGGAGCCGTTATTCCAGGCAGTCAGCTCCGCGTAATACGGATGCGCGGGATGTATCCCGCACAGTGCCAGCTCCACGCCATCCGGATTCACCATTGGCACCGCATGCAAGCTGACATGTTCGAGGAGCGAGGCGATGTCGGTTCCCCGGAACAGAGTTCCATGCTGAAGAGCAGCCGCGCAATCATCCACAAACTTCATGAGGAGCGGGGTCGTCATCCACTCGTTCGCGTGAACACTCGCATTCACATGTACCCGGCGGGAGCCCGTGCCGAGCAACACAGCGGCAATCTCTCTTCCCAATACGGATTGGCCGATTGCCTCCTGCTGCAGGAAAGGATACGCCCCTTTCCATCGGTTCAAATCCTTCTGAAGTTCCACATATCCGTAGGACAAGCCCGGTTCATTCCATAGCCCGCCTTCCTGGCCGGGAATCAGAAGCACCTGCCCCTCTTGCGGCCGTTCGGCGGGCACAGCCGGATTGATCTGCTTCAATCGCTTCTCACTGATCTGGAAGCCATGCGCAATAGTCGCATAACTGTCCCCTTTCTGCACGGCATAATGACGGGACGGACGAACGGGTATCCGGAGAATTTGACCCGGCATGACATAAGCATGATCATGGTGCTGCGCGTTTGCAGCTAACAACGAAGGAACATTGATGCCGAATTTGCGGGCAATGCGATGCAGGTTGTCACCGACTTGGACCAAATAAGGAAAGGACATGCGTCAAAAAACCTCCTTTGCAAGTAACCTATGCAACAGGAGGTTTTTCCATGAAATTATACGTATTTGGGACCCTGCCACACGACAGGCGTTACCTGGATATCCTCATTCAGCCATTCCCTCGCAATGCCTTGAAAGGTAGCCGGATTGCCGCTGCACAAAAAGTGATGAACCGGCCGTTCCCTCGTCTTCGCCAGCTGCCCTTGATGATGAAGGACGGCGCTGGTCTCGCGCGCCGTCTCCTCGGCAGAGTTGATCAGCTCCACTCCGCTGCCCATCACGCTCGAAATGGCATCTTGAAGAAACGGATAATGGGTACAGCCCAGGATCAAGCAGTCCATCGGTTTTCCATGCGCATGGTGCTTAAGCGGCGCCAGCGACTCCCATACTGCTTGCTTCGCTTGAGGCGAGTGAAAATCCCCCTGCTCCACCAGCGGAACGAACCGCGGACAGGGTTGGCTGAGCACCTCCAGCTTGGGCGACAAATCTTTCAGCGCTTGATCGTACGCTTGGCTGCGAACTGTGCATTCCGTGCCAATGACCCCGATCACGCCGGATTTCGTCTTCTTGACTGCTGCCCGTGCGCCGGGGCAAATCACCCCTACGACGGGAATCGAGACAGAAGCTCGCACTTGATCCAAAGCAACGGCTGTCGCTGTATTGCAGGCAATTACCAAAAGCTTCGGCTGGAAGCGCAACAGATAACGCACAATTTGCATAGTAAACCGGACGATCTCTTCCGGCTTTCGCGGCCCATAGGGCGACCGCGCCGAGTCACCGAAATAGACGATCTTTTCCTGCGGCAGCTGGCGTATGATCTCCTTCGCCACGGTAATGCCGCCGACGCCCGAATCCAGAATGGCTATAGGATGCTGCACAATTACCGCTTCCTTCATTGTTCAAGTGACTGTACCCTTGCTCTTATTCAGCGTATGAAGGAAAATCGGTAAATGTACCTGATTTGGAGCCTTACTTGCCTGCAGCCGAACGGGCATTGCGGATAATCAAGATTTGCAGCACGGTGATCAGGGTAAAAGCGATCAACGCCAAAAATGGGATGGTGATAAAGCCAAGCCAATTAATATAGGCCGTGTTGCAAGGAATAATGCCGCAGCCTGATCCCGCTGACTGGAACCAGGGGGTTTTCTGCACCAAATAATGATAGGTGGACATCCCCATGCCGAGCACCGAGAACGGCAGCACATAATAGCTTTGCTTGTAATCATTGCGCACAGCGGCAATGCCCAGGAGAATAACCAGCGGATACATCAAAATACGTTGGTACCAGCAATAAGTGCATGGAATAAATTTCTGGATTTCGCTGAAATACAGGCTGCCCAAGGTCGCTGCAAGCGCAATTCCCCAGCTTAGGTATAACCCCTGCTCAAGCACAAATGATTTCTTGTTCATCAATCTCCCGCCTCCTTTCTGTCTACTAATATAGCAGCGGTCTCTCTCTTTTTTTTCTTATTATCCCACGAGCCGGTTCGCCGGACAAGTGACGCGGCTTTAGCTTGACAGAGCCAGAGCCGGTCTGGCAGCAGGCAGCAGGATTGCTGATGCCGCGGCTGATCAAAAGCGGAATAGGTCCGTCCGCCGAGTTTCGCAAGAGCTTCAAGAAACCATAGAAAAAAGCTGCCCCCAAGTCGATTCGCGACGCTAGAGGCAGCCTTGATGTATGCGAGATGACGGTGTCATGCAGGATCAGTTATTCTGACCTTCTTCCTGTGCGGACTCGCTTGCTGCGGCGATTTCCGCCTGTGCATCCAAAGTCTCCGTTTCGCTCGCTTCGGCAGCTGGATTGCGGCGAGCTTGCACCCATGTCTTCAAATCTTCTGCTGTATCCCTGGCTTTGCCCGCCCATTCTTGCCCCTTCTGGCTGACTGTTCCATATACTTCACGCGACTTTTTGCCTACCGTGTCAGCGACTTGATGCGTTTTCTCGCTTACTTGATGGTAGCCCTCCGCAATATCGCCGCGCAGCTCCTTGCCCGACTTCGGCGCCAGCAAAAGCGCGGTTGCCGCTCCTACGAGAGCGCCAAGAATTGCGCCAGCCGCGAAATGCTTGCCGCTGAACGATTGGCTATTGTTGTTCTTTTCCGTCATGCTGTTCCTCTCCTCTCATTTTTGACTCTTTCAGGTTGTTCCACAGCTGAAGCCCCGATGTCAAAAAGGCAATCGCCGTATCGATTGTGCTGTTGCTCGAGGACGCCGCGCGCTGAACCTTGCTCGTCACGTTGTGCGATACAGCAGCGGATACTTGCTTCACAGACGAGGTAATCTCATGCACCGCATCCCCTGCCTGCTCCACTGCGCTGCTTACTTGCTTCATGGAGTTCCCCAGTTGCTTCGCAGTGGCAAACATGCTGTCCAGACTCTTCACCTTGTCCTGAAGATCGGCCGTCATTTCACGAGAGTGCTTCAGCAGCTGCTGCGCTTCGCCGCTGATCTCTTCCACCCTTTGCTCCATTTGCCGTACCGTTTGACTCATCTGCAGCATCGACGCTCGTGCTGTTCGCAGCGTTGCGATCAAATAGACTGTGAGTACGACAAAAGCGGCCGCTATTACGACTACACTGATTTCCCACACCAACGCATCACCTCTTCCGTCGGGGATTCGCGACGCTTACGGGCATACGCCCAGTTGCCATATTGTATTGTAAGTATAGCACACTCGTCCTGACACAACCAAAATGCGATTGCTCAAGTTTTTTTCCACGGCGGATCTGCCCGGCGGTGCAAGGCGGCAAAAATTTTAACGATCAACCAAGGAACGAACAAGCTGAGCGCCGCACAAACAAACGTGGCGCCCGATGGGATATGATCGGCCAGCCATAACCGCATGATGCATCCTCCTTTCGTATGAAAGCCTGACTATTCCGCATGCATGCGTGAAGAGTCCAACACAGAACCAATATTGCGGAGATCTATTTCCGGTTCGATGTTAATGCTTACTTGACTGAACATGCCTCCCTCTCCATTCCATTCCGATTTCACCGCATTCCACACCTTAGGCCGTTCGGTTTTGAGCCATTTCCCCAAGCCGATTACGTCTGCGGCAAACTCGTTCTGCAGCTTCTTCACAGCCAGCTCGCACAGGCGTATAACCTCCTGCTCAGCCTCCTTCTCGATCTGTTCGTACATGCGCGACTCCTCCAAGGAAAGGGGCTTCAGCGTTTCGTGCAAATTCCCCTCCACCTGCATCCGTATGGTGAAGGATACGGGTCTTCCTGCTTCAATGACTGCTTGAATATACGGCTTCACCCAGGTTACAGCCATCACAGCAATCCCTCCCTCGATCTCAAATTCCAAAATCCCGCCATGCAGCTGGCCATTCAAAAAATTCAGCCCTTCCGTTTCCTCCTCGCCAAGAAATCCTGCCAGTCGGCCATCGCGGAATACGGAATTGCCCGCAATCTTTACCTCGTTCATGTCGGCATTGATGCGCGGAATCAGGAAGGGCTCATTCTCCAGCAGCTTATCATGCACTTCCCCGATACGAACCGGCGGCTGCATGCGCGCGTTCCGATAATCGTTCTTGGAAATGGAATCGATATACATGGCGGGCAGCTTCTCGTTCGTCGGTTCTACCTCCAGCACCTTGCGCGCATCTCCCCTGGAAACAAACAGCTTTGTGCCGCGCCGCATTTCTGGATAGCGGATGAAATAGTCCAGCGTGGAAGCGAAGTACTCAGATTTGGCTACTTCCTCCGACACAATAATAATCTTGATATGCTCATAGAAGGGAGATCGGCTTGTCCGGGCCGCGGTCGACCGGATCATCTCCAAGATGGTGTCCCCTTCGCTCGTCATGTTCATATAAGCTTTGCCCCCTCCATCGCCTCCTTGCCCGGCTCCTTCTCCAGCCAGCGCCCCGGGCACAACAAGCTGCTGTGTGAGCGCAAAGCGTTCAGGTCCCTTGGCCTTGTTCCCCGCTTCCTTATCGGCGCGGTCCTCAGCCTGCCCGCTCTTAGGGAAATCAATCGCCACGCCAATGACAAATCCCCGCTCCTCTATTTCTATCCGGTCCCAGCAGCCGCTTGTTATAAGCGCGCATGCAACCAGCATACCTAGCAGCCCTGCCGGCTTGAGCCTGCGCCTGCCTTCCTGAGACGGGCCATGATTAGATACATAATTGGAACGATCACCCCGTATATGATTCCTATCACAATGTAAATAGTCCCCCATTGTTCCACCTCCATATTGTTATTGGGCACCATGGCCAATAGCATAATGAGAGGAGACAATATGTAGATCCATCTCATTTTGGACACACGCTTGAATACGGAAGAGAGCGATAGGATAGCCAGATCGTAGGCCATCGCCGCTGTGCTGAATATCGTCATCGTCCAGACCGTGAAGTAGATAGACTCGAAGCGTTCGAAAAATCCTCCCGGCAGCTCTACTTCCTTCGCCGTTTCGATTGTCGGGAATGCAATATTTCGCAATGCTCCTTGCCCGAATGTAGAGACGACAAAGAAATAAATGATCAGATAGAGCACGACCGGCACAGCCATGCCGACAAGTGTATGCTTGGGCAAATGAGTCGGATTGCGCACACTGGAAGCATATTGCAGCAATATGATATAGCCGACAAAAGCCCCCGATGAAAAGAAGGCGGCCTTCAACAGCGAGGGAGCGGGAGTCTGAAAGAAGGGCTTGATTTCACCGATGTCCAGGTACTTCAGGTTGGCCAGCTGCACAATCAAAGTAAAGAGCAGCACGATCGGCAAAAACAACGTGTTGATCCGGAACAATGCTGCCCGGCTCCCTGCTACCGCATAGATGACCACAAGCAAAAAAACCAAAGCGATGGCCTCAATCGGGGTCCGGTCAAACAAATAGAGCTTGGAGATCATGCTCAGCACCCGGACTTCGTAGGCAACGAGAGAGGCGAATGTCACCCCCATTACAAAGGTCAGAACAGCGGAAATGGGACGCGTGACGAGCCTCGAGCCGTATTCATGGAACGTCATGCCCGGGAACTTCTGTACAAGGCGCGCCGCAAGCCAGCCGCAGGCCATGAAGAACAAGCCGGCGCTCAGCAAGGGCATCCAGCCGTCGAACGCATACGTATGCGTGGCCAGGATACGCGGCAACGACAAAATGCTTACCCCAATCGTAAACGCAGGAATCGCCACCATATACTCCCTCTCGGATACCAGTTCATCGGAATACGGATAGGCATTTTTCATTGCTTCTCACCTTTGTTGGTTTTTTGCTTCACCTTGTCCGCCGTATTGTTCATGTCCGGCCGCTCTTGCATGGTCGTATAGGGCGCACGCAGGACGAGGTCCTTCCAGTCTCCCGGGAAAGTCGGCGAGAATGGGGCAGTATAAGGCAAGCCGAAACTTTTCAGATTCGTAACGTGAATATTCACCATAATGTAGACCAGTACAAGCCCATAAAAGCCAAAGATGGCAGCGCCTATCATGACGGCAAAACGAATGATCCGCAAGGAGATGCCGAAGCTGTAGTTCGGCAGGGCAAACGTGGAGATCGCGGTGACGGCAACGATGATAACCATGAATGGACTGACTACGCCGGCCATGACAGCCGCCTCCCCGATTACCAACCCCCCGACGATGCCAATCGTTTGACCGAGCTGCTTAGGCATACGGACGCCGGCTTCACGCAATATTTCCAGCGTCACCTCCATGAAGAAGGCTTCGACTACAGCTGGGAAAGGCACACCCTCCCTGGCGCCCGCAATGGAGAAGGCAAGCTTCGAGGGAATCATGCCAGGGTGATACTCAACAAGCGCAATATACAACCCCGGCAAAAACACCGCGATAAATGCGCAGATGTAACGGAGAATGCGAATAAGCGTGGAAATCATCCAGCGCTCGTTGTAGTCTTCTGTGGAATGCAACTCGGAGCCAAACGTGATCGGCAGGAGAAGCACAAACGGCGTGCCGTCAATAAAGATCGCTACCTTGCCCTGATACAAATTCGCGCTTACCTTGTCGGGCCTCTCGGTATGGCGAATTTGGGGAAAAGGCGAAAGGAAGCTGTCCTGAATCAGTTGCTCGATGGCTCCGCTCTCCGGTACAGTATCAAGCGAGAATGAATCCAGCCTCCGTTTCACTTCGGCAACAAGGTCAGGGGGCACTACACCGTCTACATAAGCAAGAACGACGCGTGTCTTCGAGCGCTTGCCGATGACATAGGAATCGAGCCGCAGATTGGGATCTACCACTATTCTGCGAAGCAGCGCTATATTGGTCGTAATATTTTCGATAAACCCCGTGCGCGGGCCGCGTATCATTGCTTCGCTGGCAGGCTCGTCTACGCTGCGATAAGGGCCTCCCTTGAAATCCGCAACCATCGCTCCTGTCCAGCCGTCTGCGAATAGCAGACAGCTGCCGGATAGCAGCTTGTTGACAAGCTGAGGCAAACAGCTTTCGCGACTGACCTGACCTGCCGCGAGCAATTCAGGCAATTGTTCAGCCAGCCCTGCAGCATTGTGACGGAAGTGTCCATGGAGCGCATAATCCTTAAGAGGCTCCAATACAAACTGTTCAATCCTCTCGGTGTCGGCCAATCCTTCCATATACAAGATTGTCAGGGCAGAGTTTGACGTTAGCGGAAACCTGCGAACGACCAGATCGACAGGATGACGAAGCAGGTCGCGAATATATTGCACATTCGTTTCCGCATTCGCATACAACCGCAGATCATCTGACGTGCCGGGCGGAACCGATTTCCGATGCTGGCTGGTGAACCAATGATGAGTTAGACGCCGCAGCATGCCGAACAACATATACTCACGCTCCGATTCCAGTGTTGTTTCCCTAGTGTTCTCCAGAATCGCGGGAACTAAACGAGAGAATACCAAATAGAAAAAGCTGCCTCCCAAGTTCAGAAATAACTGGGGGACAGCTTTTTATTTGGAATCGTATGGGACGCTTCAAGTGTTCACTCGGCGCGGACGAATTTGGTAGCTGCATTTCTGCCCGCCCTTCGCCAGACATTCGGTCCGTTCCACCTCGCTGTCCAGCAGCTGCCGAAACAGCTGGAGCTCACAGCGGCAAGCTTGCTGATAACGATAGGCTACATGCGAGATCGGACAATTATGCTCAACCAGCGTATATCCGCCCTCTTCATCAGGGTGAACCCGAACCATATAACCGGATTCATCTTGGATTTGCGCAAGCAGAGTGACCTTTTCGGACAGGGTCTTGCCCTTCATGCGCTCGGTATACCGCTCGGCCAGACGGGCTTTGCGCCGTTCGAACAAGCGCTCCACCATCGCACTGTCTTCCTGTTCCAGCTCTTCGAGCAGATCAAGCGCGAGCACGTTGTAATTTTTCGGGAAGAGCTTATCCGCTTCCGGAGCAAGCATATAGCGATGGAGCGGTCTGCCTTTCGGCAGCTTGACTGCCGCCGACTGGAGGAAACCGTCCTTTTCCAACGACTGGATATGCCGTCTCACTGCCATCTCGGTTACACCCAGCTGCACCGCCAGTTCTCCGACGCTGTGCGCTCCTTGTGTTTTCAAAATATGCAATATCGTCTGTTTTGTCGACACATCCGGTTGCCGCATCTCCATCACCCTTTACTATCTCCTATTGTAGCTTAGTGAACATGCCGTGTAAATTGGGAGAATGGAACCGGCGGGTCAGAAGGAGGCATCCAAAAAAGGCGGCATGCCAAAAAGCTGGCCGAACAGTCGGCACTCGACTGGATAGACCAGCTTAACGATTACTTTTTCTGTTCGGCTCCCTGACAGTTTCCGCAATAGCCGTAAATTTCAAAGCGGTGCATAACAGGTTCGAAGCCTGGTTGTTGTCCGACGTACGGGAGTGGACAAAATTCAAAGGGAATGGTCTTTTCGCATTGCATGCAAATCATATGGTGATGATGATGAGACTCGCAGCGTGCCCGAAACTTCATGCCGTCGTGGAAATGGAACTGTTCCAACACGCCCAGATCCGGCTCGCTCAGCAAGCGCAGATTCCGATAGATCGTATCGTAGCTGACACCCGGATAGTCCCGCTTCATCTCCTCATACACTTCAAGCGGAGACCAGTACCGCTCGGAAGAAAGGAACAGCTCGAGCAAGCTCTTGCGTTGATTCGTAACCCGCCAGCCTTTGTCGCTCATCAACTGCACCCATTCTTTCATTCTCTGCGCATCAGCCATGAAGACACCCCGATCATTCCTAATTTCCCTTTATTATAACAATTCTTTTACAACAAATCCTTATTTCGCTGCAAAAACTGCCGCACTTGCTCGGCGAATGCCTGCAGCTGCTCCCCGAGCGGCGGAATCAGGCCGCTCAATTGTTCCTGCGGCAAATCCATATATTGCTGCATCAGCGGCTTCCTCCACTTCACAAGGTTCACCAGCGCTTCCGCGAGTCGATCATCCAGCACTTCTTCGCCCTGCAGCACTTCCACGATGTCCTCATAGCTTCCGGCATCCCGCATCATAAAACCGTCAATCAGATAAGAGCCGACATCCGTAACCAATTCAATGGCCAGCTGCAGCACCCGTTCCCGGGACAAAGCCAGTACCGGGTCAGGGTCAGCCGCATTCTCTGCAAGACGCCGCGCCACAGTTCCGACATGCTGCGAGAAGTCCAGCCGTTTCTCGATTTGATCGATATTCACATAGTACATGCCTATCCCCCCTAAACCTTCATTAGCCTAGGCCGACGTTCCAGCCCTGCGTTTTTCCCCGCGCGGCCATAACGCCATGCTGATCATGCTCAAGATTGCCAGTACGAATACCCCCGTGTATACCGAGTGAAGGGATATGACCAGACCGTTTTGCACTGTTTCGGTTATCGCTGTATCCAGCGCCTGCCGCTTCTCCGGGTCCAGGATTTGATCGGCCAGCCCGATATCCAATACCGTTCCGTCTACAGGATTCGCTTGAAAATAAGCTGACAGCCGATTGTTCAGCACACCGCCGAGCAACGACGCACCGATCGTGGTCCCGACAATGCGCGCAAACATATTCGACGCAGTAGCCGCCCCGCGTTCCCGCCATTCCACCGCATTCTGCACGGCAACGACGAACGTGGTCGTCGCCAAGCCCATGCCAACGCCAATAAGAAAGGCTCCGCCAGCCGGCCAGAACGGCCCGAATGACTCGCGCATCGTCAGAAAGACGAATGCCCCCAGGATCAGGAACACGCCGCCAACAAGCGCAAGCGGCCGAAAGCCCGTCCGGGTCATGAGCCGACCTGATATCGTCGAAGCGAGCGGCCAGCCTATCGACATCATCGCCAGCACGAATCCGGCTTGCGTTGGCGATTTTTCCAGAACCCCTTGGACGTAGGTCGGCAGAAATGTCGAGACGCCCATCATTAACGCTCCTGTCAGGACAGACCCGATATTGGCCACCGCGATCGTCCGTTTCTTCCACATGCCCAGCGGCACAACCGGTTCCGGCGATCTTCGCTCGACTTGTATGAAGAGAACAAAAGCGATGAGAAAAAACACAGTGAGGAGCAGGACGGGAGTGGAGAACCAGGGCCACCTGACGCCCCCCTGAACGAAGACGACCATCGCCGAGCCAATCAGCAGAAACAAAAGCAGCGAGCCCGGAAAATCAAGCTGCCGCTTTTTCTTCTCGACATCTTCCCGCAGAAACAGCATCAATCCTGCCGCCGCCAGGAGGCCTACGGGCACATTCACCCAAAATACCCACGCCCAATGCGCGTATTGCACGAAAAAACCGCCCAGCGCCGGACCAATAATGGAGCTCAATCCCCACACGCTCGCCAAATAGCCCTGAATCTTCCCGCGCTCTTCCAGTGAATAAATGTCGCCTACTATCGTCATGGCGATCGGTTGCACTGCGCCTGCGCCTAATCCCTGAATAAGTCGAAATACGATCAGCTGGGTCATCGACTGCGCGAAGCCGCACAGCAGCGACCCGATCAGAAATACAGCAACTCCACCGACAAAGACCGGCTTTCTTCCGTACAAGTCGGCAAGCTTCCCATAGATCGGGATCGTGACAGCCTGCATCAGCAAATAAATCGAGAACGCCCAACTGAACAAGTGAAATCCGCCCAGATCGGCAACGATGCTGGGCATGGCCGTGGCAATGATTGTACCCTCTATCGCCGCCATGAACATCCCCATGACAACAGATGCCAGCACAAGCGGCCGATGGGTAGCCTTTTTATGCCTCGCTTTCATAGTCAACAGCAGCAGACGATTCCGTCTGCTCTCGCATAAAGGCAATGATCTCTTGATGAACCGGATGCACCTGGTACGCCTGCATCGCATCGAGATTTTTGAATTTGGATACGAGCGCTAGATCGAAGGAGCGAGCAGAGCGTACAATATCTGCCCCCACCTCCAGCTCCAGCAGTTCCGGTATGCGGCCTTTCATCGACAACAGCGTATCGCGCACGTGCCGTATATTGTCCTGTTCCCGATTTTTCAGCTTGAAGAAGACGATGTGTGTCAGCATGCTGCCTGCCTCCTAGTATAGCTTCTCAATCTTGGCTTCGTCCCGGCTTCCGGCCAGCCATTCCGTTCGCTTCTGGCCAAGCTGCTGCTGTTCAAGCTCCAGCTGCAGCTCTTCCTTCTTGTTCTCCAGCGTCCAGTTGCGAGGGACGTCCGTTGCCAGGATCAGATGAAATCCGAACTGTGACTCTACAATCTCGCTCAGTTCTCCCTCATTCAGCGCAAAGGCGGCTTCCTCGAAAGGCTGAACCATGTCGCCTCTTCCGAAGTAACCCAAATCTCCTCCACGGCTCGCCGACCCGTCCGTGGAATGCTCAGCGGCGAGTGCGGCGAAATCCGCCCCCTCCTGAAGCTCGCCGAGCAACTGCTCGGCCTCATCTCTGTTATCTACGAGAATATGGGAAGCGCGAATCATCTCGGGATCCGTTAATTCCTGCTTTCGCTGCTCGAACAGCTCGCTGACCTGCGCCTCGGTGACCTGAATCTCCGGAGCGAGCATCTTATCAAGAAGAACTTGCGGACGCATCTGCTCCTTCAGCTCTTCTTCCGTCAAGCCGACTTGCTCTAGCGTGGCCTGAAATTGCTCTTCGCTCGGGAATTGCTCCCGAAGCTCCGCCAGCTCCGCCTCCAAATCTTCCTCCGTCACGGCAACACCCTTGTCTTCGGCTGCCTGGCGAATCAATTCTTCTGTGATCAGCTGCTCGATAACCTGGTCCACCCCTTGCGGCCCGAACTGCCCTATAACTGCCTCATACATCTGGTCCTTCGTAATCGGCTCGTCATTCACTTTGGCAACCGCCTGCGGATGGCCGAATGGCTTCATATAAATAATAAGGACTAGGATGGTCAATGCCAGCAAGCCGCACAGCGTCCAAGGCAGTCCCGAATTAGACAGCCAGTGGCTGGCTTTTCCTTGTTCTCTGAACGCTTGATCCGCGGAAGCCTCCTGTTCCTGCGAATCCGGCGACTCCTGTTCTCCTGATCCGCTCGGTTGCGGCTGATTCACATCATCCTGTTCCTTGTGTTCCTCTTGGGCGGCGTTCGCCTGCTCTTCCTGCTCCCGCGACAACTTGTCCGACATTATGCGCATCTCCTTTTTCGTTTTTCCATAATAGACCTGCCTGCACCTTATAGCTGCATCTCTACCACTTTATCAGAAACGGACAGCGAAAACAAAGCTCCGCTTAACGCTGCAGCCTCCGGTTCGAAGATGCAATCAACGTCGGTTTAATCGGCTGACCGCATACAGCATGAGCATGCTGATCGCCACCATCACCGCGCACCACATCCAAGCCATGCCCCATCTGCCAGTCTCTACCGCCAGATAAACGGCTGTGGGCAGAGTTTGCGTGCGTCCCGGAATATTGCCCGCGAACATATAGGTCGCGCCAAATTCCCCCAAGCCGCGCGCATAACCAAGCACAAATCCGGATACCAGAGCCCGACCAGACAATGGAAGCGTAATCCAGCGAAAGACTTGCCATTCATTCGCGCCCATGGAGCGCGCCGCTTCTTCGAGCTGGCTGTCCACCGATTGGAAGCCTGACTTTACCGCTTGATAGACTAGGGGGAACGACACCACCATCGCCGCGATGACAGCAGCTGTAGCTGTGAAGACAGGCGATGCGCCAAATACGGCCTCAATGGCTTTGCCCGTCCAGCTGGAACGGCCGAAAACGGCCAGCAGGACGAAGCCCACAACGGTAGGCGGCAGCACCAAGGGAAGCAGGATCACCGTTTCCAGCAAGAGCTTTCCGCGGAATGAGCGCCGGCTCATTCGCCAGGCGACCACAGCGGCGCCAAGAAATACAAGCACACCCGAGGCGATGGATACCTTGAGGGAAGTGGCAATCGGCTCGAGGAAGGTCGACCAGTCTGCTGAGCTTCCCGAAGCCGTTAGGATGAAGTGCAAATCCATCGTTCAGCCTCCCATCCTCGGTATATGGAAGCCGTGCTTGCGGAACACTTGCTGCGCCTCTTCTTCTACCAAAAAGCGCAGGAAGCGCAGCGCCTCCTCTCTGTCTCCGCTGCCTTTCACCAATCCGGCCGGATAGATGATCGGGGGATGGCTGGCCGAATCGGCATAGTACGCAATGCGAACCTTGCTCGCATTCGCCGCATCGGTCTCATATACGTAAGCCGCATCTGCATTTCCGCTTTCTACATAATGCAGAGCCTGGCGAACGTCCTTCGTATAGATGAGCATAGCCTGTACATCATCCCACAGGCTGTGATACTGCAGCGATTGTCTGGCATAGAATCCAGCCGGGACCAGGTCCGGCTCTCCGATCGCCAGCCTGCCGACTGCTGCTTGCGTCAGGTCCTCCGCCGATTGGAGCACAAGGCCGCTGTCTGCGTGCACGATGGCTACAAGCTTTCCTGCCGCCAACACCTGAATCTCTTCGATAAGTCCCTTGTCTATAAGAGCTTGCGTGTGCTGCTCTCCTGCGGAAAGGAACAGATGAACCGGCGCTCCCTGCTCGATTTGCCTTTGCAATCCGCCAGATCCGCCATAGTTCATCTTCAGTCTCACTGCAGGATGCCCCGACTCGTACAGTGTCTTGATTTCGTCCATGACAGACGCCAGGCTGGAAGCGGCGGAAATTACGATTTCTGTTTGATCTCGTACTGCCGAGTCCGCAGGCTTGCAGCCTGCCAGAACAAGCAGCACACAGAACAGCGCCAGCTGCATAAAGGGAATTCTGTGCATATAGATAGGACTCCTCATGGCTTTCATGTCCCCATCTTAGCACAGCGTTCCGTCTTTGGGAATTGTCCGCACGACAACCTGACACGCAAGCTAGCCCCGTATCACCAGGTAGACCATATTCCCGATATATAAGACTACAAGCAGCGCTCCTTCGATTCGGCCGATCTTGTATTGTGTTCGCGAAACTACCAGCAGCAGGGCAGTCAGCACGATCAGGAACAGCACGTCAATGCCAATAGTAGATTCGACGGCCATTGGGTTGATGACCGCTGAGACCCCGAGCACGAACAAAATATTCATAATATTGCTGCCCACAATGTTCCCTACGGCGATTTCGTTCTGTTTCTTGAGTGCCGCCGCAACGGAGGTAACAAGCTCAGGCAGAGATGTCCCAATGGCCACTATCGTAAGGCCGATCAGCGTTTCGCTCATGCCCCATGCCAATGCAATGTCCGTGCTGTTCTGGACAACGAGATGACCGCCCAGAATGATGCCGCCCAACCCGCCCAAGCTGAACAGGATATGCTTCGCCCACGATTCCCCGGCAGCGGGCTGATGCTGGACGAATCCTTCCTCCCTGCTGTTCTTCGCCGCTTCAAAGATGTAATACATAAATACCGTAAAGACCAGCAGAAGAATCAATCCATCTGCCCGCGTGAGCATGTTTTGCTCGTCCTGCTGCAAAACGATATCGCTAATCAGCACAAGCAGAATGGTAGTCGACAGCAGTGTGAACGGGATTTCCTTGCGGATCGTCTCCCCTTGTACCTGGATGGCGAGGATAATGGCGGTGACGCCGATAACCAAGGTCGTGTTAAACACATTGCTGCCAATTACATTGCCCAGCGATACGCCCGCGCTGCCGTTAATGGACGCAATGATGCTGACCGTAGCTTCAGGAGAGCTTGTGCCGAAGGCAACAATGGTCAGGCCGATCAGCAAGGGAGGGACGCGAAGCATCGCAGCGATTTTGGCAGACCCTTCCACAAAGTAGTTCGCTCCAAAAATGAGCAGAGCAAATCCAGCTAGCAACCAAACATATTCCATATCGCAAATCCTCCATGATCTGTTTCAATTAGAATGGCTGTCTTTCTCTTTAGCATCCTCTCGTTAGTTCCGGATTAAACCTATGGGGACAAACTAGGATTGACTCTCCGCCAATCTGGCTAAACTGGTTGAATGGAAGAAGGTTTCCTAGTGATGCGGAGGTGCAGGCATGCAAGCTCATTCCTATAAGACTGCTTCATCGAATGGAACGGCGGCAAGGAGAAATCTGGTTTCTGGCGGCCTGTTCGGCATTGGCATGGTCGCCTTCCTCGATGAAGCGATTTTCCACCAGCTGCTTCATTGGCATCACTTCTATGACAAGTCCACAACAAGCATCGGTCTAGTGTCCGACGGCTTCTTCCACGCGTTCAGCTGGCTGGCCACCATCGGCGGGTTGTTCCTGTTCGCCGACCTCCGCAGAAAGGACATGCTGCAAGTGAAGCGCTGGTTCGGAAGCATCTGGCTAGGCGCCGGCCTCTTCCAGCTTTACGACGGACTGATTCAGCATAAAGTCATGGGCATTCATCAAATTCGCTATGTGGATCATGTCTTCTATTATGATTTGGTCTGGAATGGGATTGCGCTGCTGATGATCGTGGCAGGCGGAGCACTAATCGGGCGTCGCCCCCGTTCCTCCATGCAGACGGGAGGTCAGCGCGATGCACGTCGGGCATGAACCGCTGCAGGCTGCAAGCGATTGGCATTGGGGCGCATTGGTTATCGGAATCTGCCTAGTCTCCATCGTCCTCTATATCACGGCTATGTACATATCCGGCCTGCGCGGCAAGCCTGTTCCCCTCTATCGCCTTGCCTTATGGAGCGCAGCAATGCTTAGCGCTGCTGTCTCATTAGCAGGACCTTTGGCAGAGAAGGCGCACGCAGATTTTGCTGCCCATATGCTGGCTCATTTGCTGCTTGGCATGGTGGCGCCGCTCCTGGCCGCTCTTGCCGCTCCCTTCTCTCTATTATACCGAACGATCTCAACAAATGCCGCACGCAAGCTTGCGTGCACGCTAAAGAGCCGCCCATTGCGCATTCTGGGCGACCCGCTTCTTGCTTCATTCTTGCATGTGGGCGGACTGTGGGGGCTGTACGCAACACCCGTATACGAAGCCATGCATCACAACTTGCTGCTGCATCTATTCATTCACGCTCATTTTTTTATAGCCGGATATCTCTATACCGTTGCCATCATTCCGATCGATCCGACACCGCACCGAACCCGATTTGCTTACCGGGCCGCTGTGCTGCTGCTGGCCTCGGCAGGCCATAGCATCCTGGCCAAGCATCTATACGCCCATCCTCCGAAAGGCGTCCCGCTTGACCAAGCGACAGCGGGAAGCCAGCTTATGTATTATGGCGGCGATGCGGTTGGGGCTGCCATGATCATCCTTTTTTGCTATCAATGGTACCGGGCTGCACGCCCGCGCCATGTTGCGCCTCCGAGCCAATCAGCCGGTTCGAATAAGCGCCGCTGCATGTTAACGCATCAACTGCCTGATTAATGCCCGATTGCGTTCTGCGAACCGCTCATTGTGAGAGGAAACCATTGCCGTGCTGCCAGCGCCCGGCTCCAAGAACTGCTTCGCCCGGTTCACTGCGTTCGCCGCATCTTGAAAAGCACCTGCAATCAGGTGCACCTTTCCTTCGTAGCTCAAAATATCCCCGGCTGCGTACAGCCCTTCAATCGAGGATTCGCTCTTTGCATTGCCTGCAATGTAGTACCCGTCTTTTCGTTCAATTGGCAGTTCGCTGCAATCCAGCAATGAGCTGTCGCGGTCATAGCCATGATTGATCACAACTTCATCAACCTCGAGTGCAAAGACCTCGCCTGTCTGCTTGTTGGTGAGCTGAACCTGTTCAATACGCTCATGCGACTTGCCTGCGATCAGCTTCGTAATCGTCGTGTGCAACAGACATTCAGCCTTGCTGTTCAGCAGCTGCTTAACCTGGGCTTCATGACCGGAGAAGGCTTCCTTCCGGTGCACGACAATTACCTTTCGCGCAACCATCAGCAGCTCATTCGCCCAATCCACCGCGGTATTTCCTCCTCCCGAAACGAGTACCACCTTATCCTTGAATTGCTTCAGCGATTTCACTGTGTAGTTCAGATTGGTGATTTCAAAGCGCTCGGCACCCTCAATTTCCAGCTTGTGCGGATTCAAAATGCCACTGCCTATCGCAACGATGACGGTTCTGGAATAATGGAGCTGGCCGGATGCGGTCGGAAGCACGAAGAGGCCATTGGGCTCGCGCTGAATTGCCTCCACCTTCTCCCCAAGGACGACCGTCGGGTCGAACGTCAGCCCTTGCGACACAAGCTGCTCCAGCAGCTTGGCGCCGGGCAGCGGCGTTAATCCGCCCACATCCCAGATCATCTTTTCGGGATACACATGCAGCTTGCCGCCTAGTTGGGGCTGATATTCGATAATCTTGGTCTTCATCTCGCGAAGTCCGCTGTAGAACGCTGCATAAAGTCCCGCAGGCCCTCCGCCTATAACTGTTACGTCATAAATATGTTCCGGATTCAATCCGATCACCATCCGTTTGTACAATATGAATGTGAATGATTATCATTCTCATATGATTATAGAAGCTCCATGCTCATTAATCAACTGCTTCTGGCCGAAAAAAAGTGGTTGACAATCAAAATCATCTGAATTTATAGTATTCAATGTGATATTGATAATCATTATCGATTGGGCTTGTTGGATCTACCTTACATGCTCTCACGTAAATGATGGCTTTAGTCCGAGTCATTGTGTCTGGCGCTTCGGCACTATTGGCTTCCTTTCTTCCCGGTATAGTCCTTTGTCTTCAATCAGGTCTCTGATCGCAAGGGTTTTATCCCTTTTATTCCAACACATGGAGGTGTACGATTTTGCGATTACTTGCGGATAAACTACAAGTCGGCTACGGTGAGCACCGAATTATTCAGGAGCTTACGGCGACCATTCCGAATCAGCAGATCACGACGATACTCGGACCCAACGGCTGCGGCAAGTCCACATTGCTTAAGGCGATGACCCGTATTATTCCGGTTCAGGCAGGCGCGGTCATTCTTGATGGGAAGCCGATCATGCAAGAAAAGACGAAGGAGATCGCCAAGAAGCTGGCCATTCTTCCACAGACTCAGGAATCTGCCAGCGGCTTGACGGCAGGCGAGCTTGTTTCATATGGCCGATACCCCTATCAGCAGGGACTCGGCAGGTTGAGCAAACGGGATTGCGAAGTTATCGATTGGGCGATGGAGGTAACCGGCACCTTGCATTACAAGTACCGTCCAGTCGACGCCTTGTCCGGCGGACAGAAGCAACGCGTCTGGATTGCGATGGCCCTGGCTCAGGAAACGGATATGATCTTTCTCGATGAGCCGACGACTTACCTCGATTTGGCACATCAATTGGAAGTGCTGGAGCTGCTGCAGAAGCTGAACGAAGAACAGGGGCGCACCATTGTCATGGTGCTCCACGACCTCAATCAGGCCGCACGGTTTGCCGACCATTTGATCGCCATGAAAGATGGCCGCATCGTAAAAGCCGGAAGCGCAGAGGAAGTTATGCGGAAGGATGTCCTGCGCCATGTATTTCACATTGATGCCGAAATTGGCCGAGATCCCAGAACGAACAAGCCTATGTGCGTTACCTACAATTTGATCAAAGGAGAGAATCAACATGAAACCGAAACAAATCTGGATGCCCTTCATCCTGCTGCTGTTGCTAGTTATTAGCGCATGCGGCAGTAATACCGCCGCTCCTCCGGTCGACACCGGTGCCCAGCATAGCAACAACGAACAGAGCAGCGACAGCAACGCTGCTGGAGAAAATTCGCCTGATACGATCATCTATGAATCAGAGCGTGGTCCCATCCAAGTGCCGGCTGATCCGCAGCGCGTCATCGTTCTGGCTTCCTTCACGGGCAATGTCATGCAGCTGGGCGTGAATCTGGTCGGAGTCGATTCCTGGTCCAAGACTAATCCCCATTTTGAAGAAGCCTTGAAGGACGTAGAAGAAGTTTCAGAGGAAAGTCTGGAGAAGATCATCGAGCTCGAACCGGACTTGATCATCGGCTTCAGCACGATGAACAACATAGAGAAACTGAATGAAATTGCCCCAACCGTTACGTTTACATACAACCAAGTTGACTATCTCACCCAGCATATCGAAATTGGCAAGCTGCTGAACAAGGAAGCAGAAGCGCAAGCTTGGGTAGACCAATTCCGTGAGCGCGCCCGCCAATCGGGAGACGAGATTCGTGCCAAGATTGGCGAAGAGTCAACTGTCACCGTTATCGAAAACTTCGACAAGCAAATTTATGTCTTCGGTGACAACTGGGGGCGAGGGACGGAAATTCTGTATCAGGAAATGCGGGTGCAAATGCCGGAAAAGGTCAAGGAAATGGCGCTGGAGGCAGGCTACTATGCACTGTCGCTGGAAGTGCTGCCTGAATTCGCAGGCGATTATCTGGTGTTCAGCAAGCATCCTGAAACAGACAACTCCTTCATGGAGACAGATACGTACCGGAATATACCTGCGGTGAAAAACAACCGGGTATTTGAAGTCGATTCCAGATCATTTTATTTCAATGATGCGCTGACGCTCGAACATCAGCTGGCATTCTTCCGAAAAAGCTTCCTCGGTGAAGACTAGACCTTGGATAAAGGGCTGGCTGGATTACATTCTTTTTGTGTATTATGACTTGCAGAGGATGAAACAAATGAAGACCTTACACAGACAACCTATCCCGTTCCCGGTTACGCTTGGGATTGGCCTGCTCTTGCTTGCGTGCATGTTCATCGCGGCCATGACGCTGGGGGCGGCAGACACTTCCCTGAAGGACGTGTGGACCGCACTTGTGTCCAAAGACGCACCGGACCACTTGTCCATTATTCGCGAGCTGCGTTTGCCGCGCGAGATTGCAGCTGCATTCGTAGGTGCTGCGCTGGCCGTATCCGGCGCGGTTATGCAAGGAATTACGCGTAATCCGCTGGCCGATCCCGGTCTGCTGGGCTTGACTGCAGGTGCAGGCGCTGCGCTTGCGGTGATGCTCACTGTGTTTCCAGGTGCAGGCACGTTCTGGATCATGATCGCAAGTCTTGTCGGCGCTGCGCTTGGCTCTCTGCTTGTCTTCGGTATCGGAAGCATGAAGCGCGGGGGATTTTCGCCTTTTCGCATCGTGCTGGCCGGCGCGGCAATTTCCGCTTTTCTCTATGCTGTAACCGACGGCATCGGCCTTTACTTCAACATTTCAAAGGACGTCTCCATGTGGACAGCCGGCGGCTTGATCGGCACAACCTGGGATCAGCTCCGCATCATCGTTCCGTTTATCACGGCAGGTGTACTGCTGGCTCTGCTGCTGGCCAAACAAGTTACGATCCTCAGCTTGAATGAAGAGGTTGCCGCCGGGCTGGGGCAAAATATTCGAGCTGTCAAGCTCGCCCTGTTCGGCATCATTATTCTGCTCGCCGGCGCCTCTGTCGCGCTAGTCGGCAATCTCGTATTCATCGGCTTGATGGTTCCGCACCTGGTACGACCACTCGTCGGAACCGATTACCGATTCGTTCTGCCAATGTCCGCCATTGCGGGAGCTGCCTTCATGCTGCTGGCGGACACGATCGGGCGCACCATCAACGCGCCCTTTGAGACACCGGTCGTTGCCATCATTGCCATGATGGGCATCCCATTCTTTCTCATCATCGTTCGCAAAGGGGGCAATGCGTTCTCATGATGCATCCAGCTATGATTCGCCGACAGCGATGGATGACCGTCTCCTTGTTTCTGCTTATTCTGCTGACCATTTTTGTCAGCGCGGGTCTGGGCTATTCTTCGCTCTCTTATGATCGACTGCTTCCGACTTTATTCGGCCAAGGAACGTTCAAAGAAGAGTTTGCCTTGTTCTCCGTTCGTCTGCCGCGCATTTTCGTCACGCTCCTGGCGGGGATGGCGCTCGCCTTGTCCGGCGCCATCCTGCAGACGATTACGCGCAATGATTTGGCTGACCCCGGCATCATCGGCATCAATTCGGGGGCAGGCGTAGGGATGGCCTTGTTTTACTTGTATTTCCCGATCCATGCCGGCCTGTTTGTCTATATGCTGCCGTTCGTCTCGTTTATCAGCGCATTTGCCGCTGCCAGCTTGATCTACCTCTTCTCCTACCAGAAGCACACGGGGCTGCAGCCCATCAGATTTGTGCTGACAGGAGTCGGGTTCTCCATGGCTCTCTCTGGAGTCATGATCGTGCTGATCTCCTCAGCCGAACGGACGAAGGTCGAGTTCATCGCCAAGTGGCTGGCGGGCAATATTTGGGGAACGGACTGGCCATTTATCTGGGCACTGCTGCCATGGCTAATCTTCCTCGTTCCATTTGTGCTGTACAAATGCCGTACGCTCAATTTGCTCGGCATGAATGAACCTGCCGCCATCGGCGTTGGCGTTGCCGTAAGCAAAGAGCGCATGCAGCTATTTGCTGCTGCCGTCGCCCTTGCCGCCTCCGCGGTATCCATTACAGGGGGCATTGCCTTTGTTGGACTGATGGCTCCGCACATGGCCAAAGCACTGATCGGCCCGCGAAGCCAAATGCACCTCCCTCTTGCTTTGCTGCTCGGCGGTTGGCTGCTGCTTATAGCCGATACGATTGGGCGCAACTTGCTTGAACCGGACGGCATCCCAGCTGGTATCATGGTTGCCCTGCTTGGTGCGCCTTATTTCATTTATCTGCTGCTGCGGAAATGAGCGGAAGCGGTTTTTTTTCCGCAGCAACAGTATGAGAACAAGTGAGCAGCGCGATGGCTGAACTGCACTCGAAACGCTTCCCGCGAGCTATTTTTCCCCACCCCCCTTAGAGAAAAATACATATTATGGTTTCCCCCTCATACTTAAGGCGTACCCAGATTCATTCTTGCGAAGCTATCTCCTCTCGCGTGCATCCCCTATAATAGAAACGAATCACAATTGATGGAAGCGAGGGGAATGATTAATGCCTGTATTGGAAGTAAGCCATTTGCGCAAATCATTCGGTGCGGTCCGCGCGGTGGAGGATATCAGCTTTGCGGTGGAAGCCGGCGAAGTATTCACGATCATTGGCCCGAACGGGGCAGGCAAGACGACTACCCTGGAAATGATCGAAGGCTTGACGGTCCCGGACGGCGGTCAAATTGTGTTCGGCGACCGGACTTGGGAGCGCCACGAGCAGGCAATCAAGATGATGATCGGCGTGCAGCCGCAGTCCAGCGCGCTGTTTGATCTGTTGACGCCGGAGGAGAACCTTGAGCTGTTCTCAACCTTCTATGTCAAAGCGCGGCCTGTCGCAGAGGTGCTGGAGATGATCAACCTCACTGACCACCGCGGCAAGCATGTTAAATCCTTGTCCGGCGGCCAGCGGCAGCGGCTCGCTATAGGTTTGGCCATGATCAACGACCCGGAGATCATCTTTCTCGACGAGCCGACGACCGGATTAGACCCGCAAGCCCGCAGGAATATCTGGGACATTATCCTCCAGCTGAAGGAGATGGGCAAGACTACGATCTTGACGACCCATTATATGGAGGAGGCGGAGAAGCTAAGCGATCGGGTATGCATCGTCGACCAAGGCAAGGTAGTGACTCTGGATACGCCGTCCGCCTTAATTGATCGACTGACCAAGGAACGCGAGATTCGCCTGTCCTTCATTCATGGAGAGGAGTCTGCCGCCCATGCGCAGCACTTTGCGCAGGAGCTGCCATCCGTGGTGCGGACACACCGGGATGGAAGCGCGCTAAAGGTGTGGTCGAAGCAGCCGGAGGATACGTTGTATGCGCTGTTCGGCTTCACCAAGGAGAAGGACTATCGGGTAGAGCAGGTCTCAATTCGGGAAATGAGCCTGGAGGACGTGTTCATCGCCTTCACAGGCAAGGAATGGAGGGATTGAATTGAACAACGCCAGACAATTTTCCAAGATGTTCGTCTCGCATCTGAAGATCACACTGCGGGAGAAGCAAGCCTGGTTTTGGGGCATCTTCTTCCCGATTATTCTGATGGTGCTGTTCATGCTGATTTTCAGCGGCAGCTCGGATAGTTCCTTTAGCGCCGAGGTCGCAATAGTAGAGGAAAACCCGAATGCCGTCTCGCAAGCACTGCTTCAGCAAATTAGCCAAATCCCTGCCCTTGAGGTCAAGTCTGGGGAGCCTGTTTCACAAGAGCAAGCAGACCATTGGGTGAAGGAAAAAGACGTAACAGCTGCAATCGTGCTGCCGAATGCGGAAGATGTCCATACGCTGCAGCTGATTGTGAACAAAGAGCAGGAGCAAGGGGTATCGACCCAGGCGATCTTCGGCATTCTCGACAAGCTGGTGCAACAAGCCAACCTGGCAGCCGCTGGCGCCGCGCCAACGTATGAGCTGCAATTTGAAGCGGTCTCCTCGGGCAACGAAAACTTGAAATATGAAGATTTCCTCCTGACTGGCATGATCGCGCTGGCGATTGCCCAAGGCGGCTTGTTCGGCATGGTCGATATGGTCGAGATGCGGCGCAAAGGCTTGCTGAAGCGCCTCCGCATGACTCCCGCCAAGATGAGCTTGTTCGGGCTCAGCGACATGACGATGCGCATGATATTCGGACTCGTCCAGATTATCGTCTTGTCGCTTATCGGCGTATTGGCATTTGGGGCGACCTTGCATCTGCACTTGCCGAGTCTCATCCTAGTCTTTCTGGTCGGCGCCTTGTCTTTCAATGCGATGGGCTATCTGTTCTCATCCTTCAGCAAGACGACGGAAGCCTACATGGGCATGGCCAACATTGCCAGCTTCCTCATGATGTTCCTGAGCGGCGTGTTCTTCCCGGTAGAGACGATGCCAGAGTGGCTGCAGCCCGTTGCCGTCTTCCTGCCCTTGACTTACTTCGTGGACAATTTGCGGGAAAGCATGGTATACGCAACAGGACTCGGCTCAGCTTCGCTCTGGAGCGGACTCGGCATCTTGGCGCTGTGGGGCGCGGCAACCTTCTTGCTCGGCTCCTGGCTCTATAAGGCGAAATCAATCGCTGCTGCACGATAAACATGCTGAAAAAGGCTGTTCCGCCTGAAACGACGGAGCAGCCTTTTTTTGTCGCCCACGCATTTATGAATGGCTTTCCGCACTTGCCCGCCGTCTAATTCCCTCCAAAAACAGCGAAATAACCGCCATGGTCTCCTCCAAACTAATCTTTCGGCCCTCTTGAGCCGATTCCTGCGCATGCCAAAGCGTCATTTCCTTCAGCCCGCCGGACAAAAACTGCGTCATCGCCTCCACTGAACCGGCCTTGAGCGCACCGACCTGCTGCATAAGTTCCAGCTGACTGCGCAGCAAGCGCATCGAGTGCCGCTCGTCCATGCTTCCCTGCCAAGCACCGAAGGGCCGTCGATCAGCATGATTCGCTTGTTATGCTCAGTTACAGCCGCCATCACAAAGGCGCGGCAGCCCATAAAGAGCTGCTCCCATACGTCCGCTCCCTTTGCCGCTTCCTGTTCTACCTGATCGGCCACTTCTCGCTGAACGCCTTCCAAAACATGGCGAAACAGCTCTTGCTTATTGCGGAAGTGAGGGTAGAGCGCTCTTGGCGAAATTCGCTGGCTGCTCATGACCCCTTCTCACAGCCCTATCCTGCACCTGTCTGACGCAGCAATTGATCACGGTATTGTCCGGGCGTCAGTCCGGTCCACCGCTTGAACGCCATAGAAAACGAGCTTGGCTCGGAAAAGTGAAGCAAGTAGGCAATCTCCGCAATGGAGTAATCCAGCTTCCGCAAATAGCTGACCGCTATTTCCCGGCGAACTTGAGCAGCAAGCTCCTGATACGTCGTCTGCTCCTCCTTCAGCCTTGCTTGCAGCGACCGCGCACTTAATCCGAAAGCCCGCGCTGTCTCTGGCAGACTCGGGAATGCTGCAGGCAGGCAATCCATCATATGTTGAACCACCTTATCTGTAAATACCTTGCCCTGAACAAGCTGCTCCAGCATAGATTCCGCCATCGGTTCGAACGTGCGGCGCAGTCGTGCATCTGCATACAAAATCGGGTAATCCAGCACCTCTTTGTCCACGAGCAGCATATTGTGTGCGGCGGAAAAACGCGGGACGATCCCGAAGATTTTCGTATACGGCGATACATCCGAAGGAGGCTCGTGCCGAAAGTGAAGCTCCCGTACCGGAACAGGACGGCTAGCCATGCGGCCAAGCAAATGGAATACGGCGCTCACCATGTCTTCCATACAATGCCTGGAGATATTGCTTGCATGCACATGGAGAAAGTAAAGGCGCAGCTCATTCCCCTGCACCTGCCAATCCATGTTATAACCGCTGCACAATATATCGTGATAGCGCCGATAACACTGAAGCGCATCCTTGACGTTCGCCGAGTGCATCATGACATAGCCCAGGATGCCCAAGTCCGAGACGTCCGTCAGTGCTCCCTGGTGCAGACCAAAGTGGTCATCCTGTGTATGCGCAGCCGCCTCGTACATCAAGCGGATCAAATCCTCTTCATCGATACGGTCCTCCGGATCGTGCAGCCTGTCCGCATCAAAACCGACTTGACGACAAACATGCTCAAAATCGCAGCCCTGCATAAGCAATGACTTCTTGAGCGGGTACAGCATGGATATGGCAAAACCATAGTCTGAGCGCACTGTCTATCCACTCCTTAAGGCAAAACGTCCGCTTGCGCGAATCCTTACTATTTCTGCGTGTTTCATCATGTCGCATCCGCCATGCAAACGCTATGATTGGAACTATCCCCGCCCCTATCGTAACACAAAAGCAGGCATGTACTGAACAGCGCATTCTTAACACTACTGTTTATTCGATTCAGACCATCAATGGAGGAGAACGAACATGAAGAACAAAAAAATCGTTGTCATCATCGGACATCCCGATGCGGAGAGCTTCAGCGGCGCATTATCCCGCGCTTATATCGAGGGAGCGTCAAGCAATTCTGCCCAGGTGAGGTGCTTGGACTTGAGTCAGCTCTCCTTCGAACCGATCTTGAAGTACGGGTACCGCAAGCGGATGGAGCTGGAGGAAGATTTGAAGCAGGCGCAGGAATGGATACGCTGGGCCGATCACCTCGTCATCGTGTACCCTACATGGTGGGGAACGATGCCAGCGATCCTGAAGGGATTTTTCGACCGGACTTTCCTGCCCGGCTTTGCCTATCGGTATCGCGACAATTCCCCTTTGTGGGATAAGCTGCTCACCGGGAAGACAGCGCGTCTTATCGTTACGTCGGATACGCCGAAATGGTACAATCGGCTCATCTACCGACAGGCAGGACATCTGGTTATGAGACGCAATATATTAGGCTTTTGCGGCATCAAGACAGTCGGCATCACCGATATTACGCCGGTCAGCTCCTCTTCCGAGCAGCAGCGCGGCAACTGGCTGCGCCTCGTCAAGCGGCTCGGGGAGAAGCTTGCCTGATTCTCACACTACCGATACTGAAGCCGTCGCGCTATCGTCCGAAGAGATGAATGCGTCTGCGTACGATGTGCGCGCGGTTGCGGTTTTTTTTACACATTCCAACATTCATTCGTTTATTTTTAGAAGTGAAGCTATGGAATGCCTGTCCAGACTGAATTTCATCGCTATTGTACTTGCCAATAACAGTGCAAATACCGAAACCAATGTTGTAATGGTTAGCAAAGCATAACTTAGAATTGGGTACGATATATGAATAGTCAATAAAAATAAATAATAGATTAGACTGCTCAACAGGGACGCCAGCACAAAATAAAGAACCACTTCATAAAGCATCAGCAAATAAACTTTGTTCAAACTCATGCCCAAAGATCTGCATATCCCCCAGTACCTTCTTCTAATATGAAACTTGCCTGTTATCACTGCATATATACTGGCAACTGAAAGTACCAGTGAAATAAAAAAGCTCAGTCTGCCCAAAAAAATCAATAATTCGATTATCCTAGAACCATCGTAAGAAAGGTCAGGTATATACTGGAACAAACTTCCTGGTATACCTTCTGATAATGCATACACCTTATTGTAAATGTTGGCATGTATCTCTTTGTCTAAACTATCATCCGTATAGATAAAAATATCTTGATACCCTAGCGTAATTTCATTCTCTATTGCATATTTCTCATCTAAAACAATAGTTATACCTTTCTTTAGTGCTGCCTGATGCTCACCTGCTTCATAATCGTCCATTACTTCCTCAATAATGAAATCCCATTCCTTTATCTCGTATTCATCCTCGTTTTTCACCGCTTTTGAAAGCGTAATTGACTTACCATGCAACCGTACTTCCTCATCGGGTTGGATGCCCGGAATATGGAGGCGTACAATATTTTCTTGAGGATTATCGCTATTGGTATCTTTCAAATCATCTAATCGATAGTGGATATTTCTAAGTAACGCTGTATTTGTGATTGTATCCACATCAGATGAATCAACCCATTTTTTAATGCTCGGCGTTAATAAGCCTGTACTGATTCTACTCTGTACATCAAACATATATGGGATTTTCTCAACATGGCGAATGCCTTCAAGCTGTTCAACCTCCTTAACATCGCTGGGTGAAAAGGTTAAACCCTTTGACAGCACTACTGTATGATTACCATATCGGGTACTTTGAATTGATTCTTGTGACGTCAAGTAATAATCAATATCTGTAGTCCACAGACCCGTGGATTCTTTAGCTATAGTTGTTGAGAACAAAACAACGATAATCGATAAAGTTAAGGTCAAGACACAAAAAATCGCATGCTTAGGAAAGGATTGAATCTGGATAAGTAGAAGCTTGAGATTATAGTTGTCTATATTCTTATCAAAATAACCGGAATCAGATCCTGAGTTTACTTCACCTTTTAAGAACCTGCTGATGTTTCCTGACATGATGCCTTTTGCAGAATAATAGGACAAACAGAGCACAATGATTAGAAGTATAGTTAACCATAGAAGTGCAGTTCCAATGATTGAGCCAAACACGCCCTCAGGAATACCGATTTGCCCATATGTCCTACCGATGATTATTTTGTTCAAGACATATACGATCGGTATGGAAAGGACAGTACCCAACATGTAAATAGATATGGTTTGTAAAGCTATAATCGTGTACAGCTTCTTATTTGTACAACCCAGCGCTTTACATACTGCTAATTTGGAGCCTTGATTCACAGTAAAGAAAGAGAATGTAGTGAATATAGATAGGGAGGCGACGACCAAAATAGCTAGCTTTACCGCGAAGGTAATGACACTTATATTTACTAAATCATTCAATCCTACATAAAAGAGTCTTTCATTTATATATCCATGGCCGCCGATATCACTTATTATTTTTTGTATTGATTTCAGATTTTTTTCAAAACTCGAATTCCTGTTATAGCCAATCAAATAATGGCTCTCAGCTGATTCAAAATTTGCAAGAAAAATGTTCGGATAATTTGAATCGACCGATGTCCACCTGGACGAATAATTTTCAATAATACCTACTAACTTATAATGAAATGTTTCATTTCCTAAATGCACTTCTTGTGTCTGTCCAATCTTCCAAGACGGACTTATTTGTTCCAGATAGTAAGATTCAATGGCTACTTCATTAGCCTCACTTGGATAATCGCCTGAGAGCAGTGAAATATGACCCATTTCAAAATAATCTGCACTTGCCCATCCAATATTCACATTCAAGTTATTAGAAAACCGTATTTTATCAAACAATTTATACTCTGCGTACTTGTGTCCAGCAGATAAATGAAATTCTCCATTCGGTATGTTGTACAGCATTCCTGAAAACTCACCGTATCGTTGGAATGCTTGGTGCTGAATACTTATTTTGATAGTTTCAGTCGAAGTAAATATTGATACGACTGACGAAATGACGATTGCAAAAATCGCGGCAATGGATACCATCCATTTTTTCCTAGCGTACAGCAATCGCATAGCGAGACTAAACATTGGCTTCATCTGCTTTCAAAACTCCATCTTGTAATGTCAACTCTATATGCGGATGCTTTATCAAATTTTGTTCATGCGTCACAAGAATTAGTGTGCTGTTCCTGCTTGCAACTAAATAAACCAGAAGATCTGCAATCTTTGTAGTATTGGCAAGATCTAAATTCCCGGTAGGTTCATCAGCAAATATAATTTCGGGGTTGGTAATCAGTGCTCTGGCTATAGCCACTCTCTGCTGTTCACCGCCTGATAACTGTGGTGGCTTCTTATGCAATATCGAATAGATCCCAAGTTCGTGCGACAAGTCTTCTACACTTGAACTGCTTATTTGTAAGTCCTTATTGAAGTACTTTGGAATATGTATATTATCTTGCACTGTTAATTCTGGAATTAGGTTAAAGGACTGAAATATAAAACCAAATTCCTTATTTCGAATAATGGACTGCTCCTTATCCGACAGCTCGTAGAATGATCTTCCCTTATAATAAACACTGCCTGAAGTCGGTTTATCCATTCCGCCCAGGATATTGAGCAATGTCGATTTGCCCGAACCGCTCTTCCCCTTTATCACATAGATATTACCCTTTTTGAACTTATAAGATAACGATTGCAATTCTGCTTGTGTGCTAGCCGAACTATATTTTTTGGTAATAAAGTTAGCATTTAGTAAATCCATCTAAGTATCCTTTCTTGGTTCCAGTGAAATCGTTTAAAACAACTATTTACTATGAAGTATCCGATCAGAATGCCTGCCGAATTGAGTATGATATCATCAATATCTACCGATCTCATGCCATATCCGGACATGTAAATGACAAGCTGCCCCAGTTCAATGATGATTGGAATACAAAGCGAATACCAGAATATATTCAACTTCGGTATCACGTTAATTTTAAAATACGCAAACATGCCAAAAGGCAGGGTCATGATCAAATTGCCTAAGATATTTACGACCGCTATATGATTAAATCCTCTACTGAAGTATTCGTACAGCGTATAAAAAGGGACCAGATTAAATAGTAAATAATCAGTAGGAATAGAGCGGTCAAACCAGACGATAAATAAAACAAACGCTACATATGCGACAAATAACAGGATGAGTGCATCCTTGACGACTCTCACCTTAAACCATTTAATCAGACTTAGCCTAATCAGCAGGTATGCTAGTAAGGTAGGTCCTACAAAAAAAGTGAATATATCTATGAATAGTCTCATGATTTCCTCGCTTTATATACTCGAATTTTCGATACTTCCACAATAACGCAAAGAACCTCGCTCCATGAGCAAGGTTCCTGCATTCGCTGTATTTCATTCTGGGCTGTCGGTCTTCACAGGCTTATTCATTTACTGCGCTTCCCCCGCTTGGGCCGCCAGCAGTTGCGACACAATCACATCGGTCGGCTGGGTGAGCAGCTTATACAGAATAGCCGCTTCCTCCTGACGGGTTAGCGGATTTAGCGCAAGATAATGCACTGTGCCATCCGCATCGATCTGCACCTCAGGACCGTACAGGCCGAGCGCCACAATCATCCGTACTGCAGGCTGGGCCCATTCGCTGATGTCATCGGCAATTTGCACATCCGCAAACAACTCTTCAGGATACTGCAGCTTCAACGAGTTCCAAATCAAAACAGCAGCTTCCTGCCTCGTGATGATCCGATCCGGCTCAAACAGGCCCTGCCCGTCTCCAGCGACAAGTCCCATCTCATAGGCGGCCTGGATATACGGGGCTGCCGGATGGCCCGCAATATCTGTGAAAGCGTAGGCCTCGGCCTTGCTTCCCTTCACATTGCTGACGACCATCATCCGCTCTACGTATTCAGCGCGTGTTACCGACCGTTCCGGCTCAAAAGCCGCGGCTCCGCTGTTGTCATAGTGACCGAGCGATTGCAGCCCGTGAATAAACGGGGCGAACGGATCGGAATTTCCGACATCGATGAATCCGGCCGGTTCTTTGCCCTTGGCCGCATATCCGAGCGGATTGATATATGGCTCCTTCATATAGAGTACTTGACCCTTCTCGTCAAGTTGGAAAGCAGTGAATTGATTCGTTAATGCATCGACAAATAAAGCATCATCCACTTGGGTAAGCTCGCGCGGGCCAAGCAGCGCGTCCGAAATGAGCAGGCTGCCCGAGCCGTTGACCTCCACCGTGGAGACAAAGACATCCAACCGCAGGTCAGCATACAATCCGCTGAACTTCTCGAGTTGTTCTGCTGTCATCGGCCTGAAGTTTTCATCCAGCGAGGCGGGTGCGGCATATTCAGGGTAAAAGGTCGAAATAAATTGCGGATAAAACAAATTCCGCAGCACACCCATTTGGTTATAGGTCAGAAATACACCGACATTCTCCTCCGGGATCAGGAACAGATAGGAGCTGTAACCGTTCAAGTCGCCCGCTTTCGTAATGATGCCGGGATGGCTTCCGGCTCCAGGCAGTTGGAACGGCGCTTCAAATCCATACGTCGTATCCGGCAGCAGCGGGTGAATCGCGGATTGGTATTGTTCCATCAGCTTGACCGATTCCTCGGACAGAATGCGTCCGCCCTCCGCCATTCCGCCATTCTGCAAGGCGATCATAAATTTGCCCACGTCTTCTGCCGTGGTCATCATGCCGCCGTGCGGCATGACGGTCGGCGTTACGGTATACACTTCAAGCGGGTTGCCGAGCATATCGTGGCCTGCCGCCAGATTCTCAACCAGTTTTTCCTCGAGCACATAGCCGCTGTTCGCCATGCCTAACGGCTCAAACATATACTGTTTCATATAATCCTCGAACGGCATGCCGCTCGCTTCCTGTACGACGTAGCCTAGCAGAAGGGAAGCAAAATTGTCGTACATGTAGGATGTTCCCGGTTCGCGAACAACCGGAGGCATATGCTCGCGCACGAAGTCCTCAATTGCCACATATTGATCAAGCTCTGTGTGAATGTCGCTCGGGTTCGGGTCACGGACTTCAAACCCGGTTGTATGCGTCAACAAGTGCTCAATGGTCACAGGCGTACCGTATGGATTTTCATAGGTAACCCCGTCCAAATAGGCAGTGAATTCCTCCTGCAAGTCCAGCTTCCCTTGCTCCGCCAGCTGCAGTGCTGCTGCCGCAGTAAAGGTCTTGGACACAGACGCTATGCGGAACACCGTGCTTGCAGGGTCCACCGGCTCCTGCCCAGTCAGATCCGTATGTCCGTATCCTTTCTGCACCAGCAGTTCCCCGTCTTTGACTATAGAGACAGATGCCCCGACATAATAAGGCTGTGTCGATTCCGCTGCGAAGAAATCATCCAAAAACGCCGTGACGGCTTCCTCCGTCAGCTCCGGGACCTGCTTGGTTGCTGCTCCATCGCCTTGCGGATCTATCTCCGCGGTTGATTGCCCGTCTGACGTTGATCCATTCTCTTCTTCAGCCTGCTGCCCGACTGATTCACCCGTTGAATCCAGGTCTTCCGCCTGAACAACAGGCGTTGCCATGCTGAAGGCCATGACGAGGGATAGGAGCAGCAAGAGCCATTTGTAATTTGTTTTCATGGTTGCAGTTATAATAGTCATTGCATCCTCCCTGATTTCTATTCATTGCTTTGAATAGTTTCTAGTACCAGTATAGCAGATTGCTAGGAAAATTACCTGCCAGTTGTTAGTTAGAAACACGTTGGAGAAACCGATTCATGAGAAGCGGCAAAGAAATCAGTATAGGAGGGTCGTCTATTCTTGGCGGATAAAGCTGCACATGCTGAAACGGCACAGGCTCGCTGCCCCCTACAATCACAGGCGTTCTCGAACGCGTGCGCAGCGTGTTGTGCGGCAGCAGCACATCGATCGCCTGCATGTCCCATGCCATGGACGTGGCCATAATGTAATAGATGCCCGGCCGCACATTCGTAAAGCGAAAACTTCCAGGATTGAAAAGCAGGGTGCCGTACAAGGGAATTCGCTCCGGTATCGGCTTGGCGAATAAGCCTATGAATACCACACCCTCGAATGGCTGGTCTGCATGAACGTTGCCTTCTATTGTATGGGGAGAGACCGGCCTTCCGGCTTTCATCTCATACTGCTCCCAATTGTTCAAGTGCCGCAACGTATATTTGTGGTCCTCTGCAAGCATGGGCGAGTTGCGAAATTGCGCTGGCGTGACACCGACCCGTTCTGTAAATCTGGTTGTGAACGTTCCCAGGCTCTGCTGTCCGACTTCCAAAGATATATCCCGTACGCTCAATCCGGTATGAAGGAGCAATTCCTTCGCTCTCTGCAACCGAAGCACAGATACATAATACTGAGGCGAAACCCCTATCCTCTTCTTGAACAGCCGGGTGAAATGATAAGGGCTGTACGCGGCCTGCTTCGCCAGATCGTTGAGCGTCAGCGGGTCGTACAGATGCTGCTGGATATAGGCAAGGACATGATCGATCTCTGGAAATCCGTGTTCCACCTGCGACACCTCTTTGCTTCATACTCGAAAGCCTGGACACTGCACGGCCTGTTGCAACCGAACACTTATTCTCCTTCTATTAGTCTACCACACCATTCTTTCTATTGGCAAAATAGCTTGGATATTGAACCTTGACCTGCTCAATTGGAAACCGTTCCGGGTAAGTGGAATGCATCAGCATTGTTCCTTGCACAACCGAGGAAACGAATAGTTGCTTGTGCGAAAGATCGTATAAAAGTAGTGCGTATCCCCCACATTAGACTGATTTTGTGCGAAAAATCGTACAAAAGGGTTTGCTGTACGTCCCGGTTTGCAGGTTTTGTATGAAAAATCTTATAAAATCAACAGTGCTGTAAGGAATATCCTCGTTTTTATACGAAAGATCGTATAAAAGTTGTGCGTATCCCCCACGTTGGACTGATTTTGTGTGAGAGATCATACAAAACTGGCGGATGGCCTAGGCAGATGGCTTAACAGTCAACATTGAATAGACAGGCTTATGGATGACCGAACAGTTTGAACCGGCTGGCTCGGTCATCCTCTCTGCTCCCATCCGCTACGCTTCCTGCCCCGGCTCCAGCCGCTTTTTTTAGCAGATATTTGAGCAGTAAGGAGCAAACGATGTGCCACGCAAAATCAGCCCAGTATGGTATGTAATCAAATTGTCTGATACCTGCGTAGAGCGAACGACTCGCGGCTCGGGCACCCCGTTCAACTATCGCGTCCAATATCGCTCGCCGCAATTCAAAATCGAGACTGTTCCCGAATCAGCTTTGTGCTGTAAGAGATCTTTTATTTTACTTTTGAATAACCGGCTGCTTAGTGAATAAGAAACAAAAATATAAGGAGCTGTTCCCAAGTCTCTTTGGACTTTGGAAGCTCCCCCTTATACCTGAAACGTGCTGTCGAGGGGAAAACAGCACGTTTCCCCTCATGTCTCTTTTTCACTTGGCTGCTATAACAGCGAGCAAAGATCTTTCTCCAGCCTCCCCACCGGAGGCTCTGCGTTTGGGAGCAGCCAATAGTCATAGCCCGGCCGGGGCTCCATGGTTGGCTGCTTCTCCGCGATTTCCTGCTCGCACAGCTCGGAGATGCGCATGGTCAGTATACGCGGCGTAGCCGACTGCAGCAGCTTCCGTATGGCCTGAAATCGGTTGTACTGATAGTACAGCGCGAGCATGACCGGCCAATTCCATGACCTCTCGGCTAGAAAACCGCGGCCGAGCTCTGTTTCGGCTGACTGGATGGCTTTCGCAGCTTCTCGCAGCAGCAGACCTTTCTCCGTCAACCGGTATTCCGGCAGCAGCGGGTGGCGCCGTTCATACGGAGACAAGTGTTGAATAATGCCCTTTTCCTCCAGCTTCTTCAAGTTGCTGCTTAGTCGGGACGGAGAGATGTCCAGTTGGCGGCCTAGTGGCGTAAATCGCCCCCCTGCCTGCTGCAGAGTCAGCAAAATCGGAATCGTCCACCGTCCGGAAAGTTCCTGTGTAGTCTGAATAATGTGGTCGTTCGTCATTCGAAGGTGACAAGTGTCTGGGACAACTCGAAGCAATGACCGTCCGGATCGCTGAATGTCGCCAGCTTCACAAAGTCCGGAATAACCTCAATCTCGCCTGTGAATGTTACGCCCTGTGCCCGCAGCTGCTCCACCGCTTGCTCGATATCCTCTACCTCGAACACGGTGGTAGATATGACAGGCACGACGGTTTCCGCTTCCGCAAAACCGATATAGCAGTCCTTCGTATTCGTCTTGATCATGGCCATTTGTCTTTCCTCATCATGGAAGTCCAGCGCAAATCCCAGACTCTTGGTGTAAAAGTTGAGCGTGCGCTCCATATTGGATACGTTGTACCAAATAGTTAGACCGGATTTAAACATTGTTTTCTTCCTCCTTTAATGGTTACGAGATACTGAGATTATATCAGGTATAAAATCGGAAGTAAACATTCCATCTCACAAATTTTCTAATAATTTATCTGCTTTTGTCTGTTGATAGCCTAGTAGCGAAACACATCACTCACATATGCTAGAATGGGAGTACTACTTCCTGCGGAACGGAGGCGGCGCCACTGTCAACAGAAAAGCGCTATTACGAAGAATTGCTTACGCTGAAGACCATTGCTGAAACCCTGAACCAGAGCAATGACTTGGAGGGGATGTTGCAGACAACACTGGTCCAGCTGCTGGCATTGACGAATCTGGAGAGCGGTTGGATATTTTTGTTGGAGGGCGAGCAAGGCTACCGGCTTGTGGCCGATTCCAACCTTCCTCCTGCGCTATGCCGGGAGGATAAGCGCCCGATGCGCTGCGATGACTGCTTCTGTTTGCGCTTGTATTGGGCAGAGGAGTTAGAGCAGGCTGTCACGATGATTGAGTGCGAACGGCTGCACAACGCTGTTCAGCAATGCTGGGGGGAGACGAACAACCTGGAATATCATGCCACCGTCCCGATTACCATACGCGGGGAGCGCCTCGGTCTGCTTAATGTCGGTTCTCCCGGAAAAGAGCAATTCACGGATCAGGAGCTGGCATTTTTGGAATCGGTCGCCTACCAGATCGGTACCGCAGTGGAGCGAGTCAAGCTGTACGAACAGCGGGAGCGGCGAGCAGTTGAGGACATGTCGCGATATATTGTCAACTATTACTCGCAGTTGAACAGCATCACCCGTGCGCTGTTGAAGATGAATAATATACAGCGATTGCTGGAGGCGGCAGTCGACAGCATCGGCCGCCAATTCGGCTGGTCTACGGTAGCGGTAGCACTGCGTGAGGAGCAAAAGCTTCGCTTGCGCTCCATCTACGAGAATGGTCGAACCAAGGGGGCACAAGCTGCGCTTCCGTTCGTCATGCGAGACCTGGTCGAGCAGGCAGACAGGGAGCAGCAGATCAGACTGGCCGAACATGGCTTTGGGCCTTATGCCGTTGCTCTGCCGCTGCATACCCATGAGTCCGGTGTTTTGTACTTGAGCAGAAGCTCCAGACCATTCGAAAAGGTCGAATTGGAAATTCTGAGGATTCTCGCCGATCACGTTACGATCGCATTGGAAAAAGTCCGGTTATACCAAGAGTGGGAAGAGGTGCTGCTGGCTGAAGAGCGCAACCGGCTGGCAAGGGAGCTGCATGATTCGGTCAATCAGAAGCTGTTCTCCCTTTCGCTCTTGGCTCGCGGCATATGGGAGCATGCGAAGACAGAACATGAGGAAACTGCAAATGCCATCCGGGAGGTCGAGCGGATCGCGCAGGAAGCGCTCGGCGAGATGCGTTCTCTCATCTGGCAGCTGCGTCCGAGCAGCGAAGGAACTGATTTTCTTCGCACGCTTAAGGAATACGCGCAGACGATTGGTCTTCGCCTGTTCATCCAGTCGGACCAAGAGCCTCGCTATCGGCATGAACTCGAGCTTGCCTTGATTCGCATCGCTCAAGAGGCTATGAACAATGTCCGCAAGCACGCCGCTACCTATCGCACCCGGATCAGCCTCACCCATGACAAGCGATGGGTCACGATGAAGGTGAGTGATCAAGGACGCGGCTTTACGCTCGAACAAGCTGAGCAGGAAGCAAGGTCCCTTGGCTTGGCTTCCATGCGGGAAAGGACAGAGGAGCTGGGCGGCAGCCTGCACATCCTTAGCGAGGAGGGGCTGGGAACCGTGATAACGGCTCGTCTACCGCTTCAAGCAGAGGAGCGGGGTTAGCAATCCTCATCTTGGCTTCTCGCTTTGGCGCATATTCATGGAAACTACGACCATAGTCTTATCTTCGGATAAGGCTTTTTTTGTATGCCAAATTGCAGTTGCTGTCGGACGTATCTGCAGCCGCATCCCTTTACAATTAGAACAGATCAGACAAGATGAGGAGTGAAGGGATCATGAAGAAATGACATTCTCCTATTCCAGTGACGGGCCGACCGGACTGCTGCCTCATATGAAGGTCGCTCTGCTGAACGCGCGTGGCGGCGTGTACCAAGACGATCCTAGCGAAATGGCAGTGCGCTTCGTGCGGAATCAACTAGCGTTTTTCGGGATTCAGGATTTGACGACGGTCGTGATAGAAGGTCATCATCAATTCCCTGATCGGAGGGCGGCACTCATCGACGAAGGACTAACCGGGTGAAGCAAGCCGCTGCCGCCTTCTGATTATTCCGCTCGAATCGCCGACCCTGCGAATCCGCTGGAAACTATGATCCAGCCATGGTGTGACTCCATCCACGCGTGCAGGGAGCGAGGACGTAGAGGTGGATTACATGCATCACACTAACTGCACTTCATGCAGATAGCAGCACCCATAGCCCTCAGCAAAAGTCGCCCCATTATCCGCACCGATATGGTAAAATTCAGGCGAGAGCAAGCCGACCTTCGTTCCGCAACTTGTATGCTCTCAATTTGAATGACCGAACGGAGCGTGACTGGAACAGATATGGCTATTAAAGTGTTGCTGGTTGACGATCACTTGGTCGTCCTGCACGGCTTGCGCTATTTCCTGCAAACACAGCCTGACATCGAAATCGTCGGCCAAGCATTGAACGGAAAGGAAGCGTTGGAAAAGATAGACGCCCTGCAGCCAGATGTCATCTTAATGGACCTGAACATGCCGGAGATGGACGGAATTGAGGCTACCCGAAAAATCGCATCGCGCTACCCTGAGATAAAGGTGATTATTCTGACCAGCTTCTCGGATCGCAATAGCGTACTGCCTGCGCTGCAGGCGGGCGCTGCAGGGTACCAATTGAAGGACGTAAAACCAGAAATTCTCGCAGATACGATTCTGGGCGCTGTGGACGGCAATCGCATGCTTCATCCAGAAGTGACGGATCGGCTCGTTCAGCTCGTGGCGAACCGCGGCACGGAATCGGATATGTCCTTGCTGACGCCCAAGGAACGTGAGGTACTCGAGCTGATGACCACGGGCCTCAGCAATAAAGAGATCGCTGGTCGCTTGATCATCTCCGAGAAAACTGTAAAAACACATATTACCCGCATCTTCGGCAAGCTGGGCGTGCAGGACCGCACTCAGGCAGTGCTGCATGCGATCAAGCACGGGTGGTTTAAGGGTGGGGCTGTTTGATCCGGATGTTCTCACTTTAGATCGCAATCGATAAGAAATCGGATAGGAACGTTCATGGTAAAGTGAAACTGCCCTTCGCACCTGCAAGCTTTCTGATAAGGAAAATTGCGAGCGAAAGGCACAAACGCTTGTCAACAGAAAGAGATTCATTCGTGGAGAGAAAGGATGATCATATTGAGCCAGTCTACACATGAACACTACGACAGTCCTGGCACCCCCGCAGCCCCGCCGCAAGCCGGCAGCAAACAATGGATCGGATTGGCGGTTCTGGCGCTGCCGACTCTGCTGCTTGCGCTGGATATCAGCGTGCTGTATATTGCGCTGCCTCACTTGGGCGCGGATCTGAATCCCGGCAGCAGCCAAATGCTCTGGATTATGGATATATACGGCTTTATGATTGCAGGCTTCCTCGTAACGATGGGGACACTGGGCGACCGCATTGGCCGCCGAAAGCTCCTCATGATTGGGGCGTCCTGCTTCGGCATCGCCTCTATTCTGGCTGCATTCTCGGTCAGTGCCGAGATGCTCATTGTAACCCGTGCCCTCCTCGGCATTGCGGGCGCAACGCTAATGCCTTCGACGCTGTCCCTGATCAGCAATATGTTTCGCAATCCAAATCAGCGTTCAGTCGCTATTGGGGTCTGGATGAGCTGTTTTATGGTCGGCACAATCATCGGGCCGCTTGTCGGCGGCATCATGCTTGAATTTTTCTGGTGGGGCTCGGTATTTTTGCTCGGTGTTCCCGTCATGGTTCTATTGCTTGTATTGGCGCCATTTCTGCTGCCCGAATATCGCGACACGCAGGCCGGACGCATCGATCTGGTCAGCGTTGTGCTCTCCTTGATCACTATGCTGCCGATCATATACGGGATCAAGGAACTGGCCAAGTACGGCTGGCAAATCCTGCCCGTTGCGACCATTGTCACCGGGCTGCTGTTCGGCTTGCTGTTCGTCCGCAGACAACGCAAATTGACCGATCCCTTGGTGGATGTCAGCCTGTTCCGCAACTCGGCTTTCGGCGCATCGCTGGGCATCATGCTGTTGGGCGGGATCAGCATGGGCGGCGTGTTCCTCTTCGTGACTCAATATTTGCAAATGGTGGAAGGCCTGTCCCCGCTGCGCGCAGGGCTGTGGCTAATCCCGCAGGCGCTCGGGATGATCGCGGGCTCCATGCTGGCGCCTGCCCTGACGCGCCACATCCGTCCCGCCTATGTCATCGCGGGCGGGCTTCTTATTGCAGCAATTGGACTGCTGATGCTCACACAGGTGGAAGCCGCGGGAAGCTTGGCCCTGCTTGTGACTGGATTCGTGATCGCCTCCTTCGGCTTTGGTCCTCAAGGCGTGCTCGTAACAGACCTTGTCGTCAGCTCAGCGCCGCCGGAAAAGACGGGCTCCGCTTCAGCCATGTCGGAAACGAGCGCCGAGCTCGGCATGGCGCTCGGGGTCGCGGTCATGGGCAGTATCGGCACCGCTGTCTATCGCGCACAGGTCGGAGAGAATATGCCGCAAGGACTTCCCGGCGACATCAGCGAAGCCGCTCGGGATACGCTTGCCGGAGCCTGGAACGCCGCGGAACATCTGCCTCAGGATGTAGGGACGCAGCTGCTTGGCTCTGCGCAATCCGCCTTCACGGACGGCTTGAACACCGTAGCAGGCGTAGGCACTGTCTGTGTCATCGTGTTCGCCTTGTTGGCAGTTTTCCTGCTCAAGCAGGTCAGACCAGCAGGAGACGGCCAACCCGCTCGAGACGCCTAGCTGCATATTGCCGCCTTGTTAGGCTGTTGAGAAACCTCTTTTTTATCAAGCGATGCAAAATTTTATACACGGTGCAAGCAGAGGATTCCCCCCTTCGTTGGACGCCCCCTGTAGAACGGGAAAACACAAGTGGTGGACTGAGCAGCTGAGCGCTGCACAGTCCTGTTCTACAGCAGCATAATCCCCGCGAAAGCCCAGCTTCCATCAAGCTGACTTGTCTACAGTGTTCTCCCGTCTGCCCGGAAATCCGAATTGCTTCATATAGACGGCCAGCATACCCCATGCAGCACTGCAAGCAATAGAAAGAGATTGCTGTACAACGATCCGACCCCGAACAGATGAAGCGGGTTCCAATGCTGATCTGCTCCAAGATCAATGAGCTTCCCATAGACACCTGTTGCAATTCCCCCCGATATAAAATTCATGAGGGACAGCAGCCCCATGCCCGCACCGGAATGCTCGGGCGACAGCGTTTGCGAGACGGAGTTGGCCATCGCCAGCTTTATAACGGTTTGACCGACCTGACCGAGGACGAGTATCGCTGCAACAATTGGTCCGAGCGCGCTGCCGATAGCCAAGCCGACGAAGGATTTGCTCATCGCCGACCCTCGTTTTTCCGGAGGGAAAAACCGGAGCGGTATCAGCCCACTTGCTCACCGATTGTCAAGCATCTGCTGAAAGCATGGCTGCCATGCCTGGCAACTGCAATATCTCCCTGAAATACATGACGCCCTTGCTAAGCACTGCTTCCTGAACAGCCGCCAAGACTGGATAAACGAATGGAAGCTGTCACGCTGTAGGTGGGGAGGTGCCGCATCCGTTCACGTAACGGGATTTCATGTAGGTGCATTCCTCGTTGAAGATGAAGCCTCGCCGTTCAGACCTTACTCCCCGATCTTCGGAGCGGGGCCCGGTGCTCCTCCGTACATCGCCACAACCTCGCGCGCCCGCTGCACAATCAGTTCTGCTAAATGTGCCGGTCCCAGCAGCCGAACCTTCCCGCCCCAGCCCAGCACGTAGGCGACAGCCTCCTCCTCCGTATGAAATGACAACGTAACACGCACTTGCTCGCCGCATGACTTCTCATCCATATGCACCTTTTGCACAAACTTGTCCGTAAACGTCAGGCGCCCTACTACTTCTCTGTCCACAAGCAGCTTTACCTCCAGCGAGGGAAGAGAGGAAACAAATGCCTGCTTGCTCCTCATCCAATAATCGGCCAGCGAGAAGTGCTGGGGCCGGATAAATGTTTCTTCGAGCTGTTCGGCTTGCTCTACTCTGGACATACGGAAGCTGCGAATTTCTCCCTCGTCGAGCGAGGCGACAAGATACCAGACGCTTCCTTTCGAGACCAAGCCAAGCGGATGAACGATTCGGGTGGTGCGGGTGCCGTCTGCCTTCGTATAGACCATCTGAAGCTTGCGGTCGCTCCACAGCGCATTCAATACCTGGTTCATGCTTGCGGAATCCGTGTGAGAAGGCTTCCAGCTTTCTGTATCGATTAGGATTTTTTCCATATACGGCTGCACGGCAGGTTGACTTTCTTGCGGGATGGAGGCCAGCAGCTTGTGACGCAGCTGCGGTCCCTTCGCCTGCACGCCCAGGTCCTCCAACAACTTTTCCGAGGGAAGAATAAACAATGACTTCCACTCCTCCAGCTTAAGGCCGTGAAGCCGACTGCGAAAGCCATCGAGCAGCCGCCACCCGCCTGACTTGCCCCGCTCCGAGACAACCGGGATGCCGGATATGCTCAACGCATCCATGTCCCGGATGATCGTGCGCTCGGATACCTCCAACGTTCTTGCGAGTTCACCCGTCGTCATCTTTCCATTGTTCTGCAGCAGAATCATGATTTGCACAAGCCGGTCCGCACGCACAGCCGCTTCCTCCTTTGAAATGAAACATGAACTTTCCATATATGACATGAGGTGTCTTGATTATAGACTACAATGAGATTACGTTGACTAGCAACCAATAGGAGGAGAAGCTATGAAATCACTAACGGGAAAAATTGCACTGGTGGCCGGTGCCACGCGCGGAGCAGGCCGCGGCATCGCCGTGGAGCTCGGAGCCGCTGGCGCAACCGTTTACGTCTCGGGGCGCACGACGCGCTCGCAGCGTTCGGAGTACAACCGGCCAGAGACAATCGAGGAAACAGCAGAGCTTGTCACTGCGGCCGGGGGACAGGGCATAGCTGTGCAAGCCGATCATCTGGATCCCAAGCAGGTAGAATGGTTGGTAACGCGAATTAAGGAGGAACAAGGAAGACTGGACATCTTGGTCAACGATATATGGGGAGGGGAATACTTGACCGAATGGGAAGTTCCCGTATGGGAGCATTCGCTGGAGAAGGGACTGCGCATGCTCAGGCTCGCCATTGACACCCACTTGATCACAAGCCATTTCGCGCTGCCCCTGTTGATTCAAAATCCGAACGGGCTTGTCATTGAAATGACTGACGGCACGGAAGCATACAACCGGGACCACTACCGCTTGTCGATGTTCTACGATCTGGCGAAAACATCCGTCACGCGCATGGCCTGGGCGCTTGCCCAGGAGCTGAAGCCGCATCAATGCACGGCCGTTTCCCTGACGCCCGGTTGGATGCGCTCGGAAATCATGCTTGAGCACTTCAACGTTACCGAACAAACCTGGCGGGATGCGGCAAAACAGGAACCTCACTTCCTCATCTCCGAAACTCCCCGGTATGTCGGACGGGCCGTTGCAGCGCTGGCTGGAGACCCGGATGTACAGCGCTGGAACGGCCAATCACTTTCCAGCGGCGGACTGGCACAGGTGTATGGGTTCACCGATCTGGACGGTTCCCGGCCTGACTGCCTGCGATATCTCATAGAAGTCGTCGATGCCGGCAAGACCGAATACGTGGAAGGCTACCGATAAGACGCTTCCCGTGTCCGCATGCTGGTAGGAGCAATTAGGAAAAAGGCTGCCTTCGGGTCCGCTTCGGACTAGAGGCAGCCTGGATATGATGATTCATGGTCTCATCATTGCAATCATGATGTTCGTCGTATGGCGCTGCGCCAGAACAGCCGCTATCGGTTCCTGCTTTTATCAAGGGGAGCTGTTCCGATGGCAAATGTGCCGCCAACCCCTTATGCTTGAGCGAATTCAAGCATTACCTCGGCTAATGCATCCGGCGCCATGACGACTGCTGCATGATCCTGGCCAGCCAGTTTCAAATGCTCACCCCGTGGCAGCTGATCGACCAAAGCCTGCGCCGCATCCTGAAAGAAGGCTTCGCTATTCTCCCCAGTGATGACCAAGGCCGGGGCTTCCACCTTCCAGCGACCTTGCGGAAGCGGCTTGCCCGATTGCGTATCCCTCATAATACGGCCGTCATATGCGAGCGTGTGCGCCATGCTTTCCATAGATTTCCACGACGCGTCGGCCTTCATAAATTCGAGGAATTCCTGCGGCACGCCGACCGCCGCTGTCATGAAATACTCTACCGCTTCGCTGCGCTTCCCAGATTGGATCAACGCTTCCAAGCGGCTTACATAATCGTTGGGAACCGGAGCGCGGCCCTCATTCACAATGAACGGAGGCTCGTACAGAAAGAGCTTGCTGACTTTGTCGCCTAGGGCATGTGCCGCTTCAAGCGCCAGCACTGCGCCGGACGAACTTCCGAACAAGCTAGCAGTACCCCCGGCAAGTTCAATCAACGCTTCAATATCTTCTACTTCACGTTCAACCGTATAAGCACCAGCATCTGTGCTTTGCCCGCGGCCCCGCCGGTCGTAGTTGTAGACGGTGTAGTGCGCGGCCAGCAGCTCCGCCAGCTTAGCAGCATCGTGATGATCGGAAGCAGCTGCGGAAACCAGAATCAAGGCAGGGCCAGAACCTTGCTTGACATAGGCAATGCTCGTTGAATCTTTCGACGTAATCGCGTTCATCATTTTCAGTCCTCCAGACCTTTTCGATTATTGTGCAAGTACTCCTCCAACCTCTCCAACGCATCCGTAAATCCTTCGATCATTCCAGTCGATTCAGCCGCTTCCAAGTCTGCAACACTGCCGAAACGGGTTGTGATCGTCAACAACGTGTGCTGCCCTGCCTCTTCGAACGTCACTGTCGTGGGCATCTGGCTACCCTCTACCACCTGCCAAGCTGGATCGGCGAAAGCGTCTGTATAGGCAAGTCTGGATGGGGCCGTCACTTCCTCATAAACTGCCATCCCTCTGGCGATTTCTCCCTCTCCGTTCTCCGGGGCCAGCAGGTAGCGCCAGATGCCGCCAGGGCGCACATCCATCTCATACACCGTTGCGCACCAGGTGCGCGGTCCCCACCAACGCTCTACATGCTTCGGACGCGTCCAGCCCTGCCAAGCAACGCTCCTCGGAATGGATACCATGCGTTCCACAATCAGCTCTCTGCGCTCGGGAACTTTCGTAACCCGCGTTTTCCTCCTCACTTCCATTCCCCCCAGTTCAAACTATGACCGCATCGCGCGCGGTCACGAATCCTCCTTCCGCTGGATATCGCTCATATAGTCCTCAAAGTTGTCCAGTCGCTCCTCCCACAATACACGGAAGGAATCCAGCCAGACCTCCAAATCTTGAAATGGCTGGGCTTCGAGGCTATAGATGCGCTGCTGCGCTTTCTTCCGGGCGCGCACCATTCCCGCTTCGCTCAAAATGCGCAAATGCCGCGACACTTGAGGCTGGCCAATGTTCAACAGCTGCACAATTTCGCTTACCGTTCGCGGTCCTGCCTTCAACAACTCGATAATGTTGAATCGATTCGGCTCGGCCATGACCGCCAAGGCAGCTTGCATGGATGTCGTGTTCATGGCCTTAATATACACCAAGGAATATATACGTGTCAACAAATATATAAATTTTGTACGAAAACGGGAATTCATCCCCTTATTTCTGACTACATGCGGCTGTCACAACCAAATAGGGGAAATCGTTGCACTAGCCTTGCATCAATG